>DEDQ01000020.1:10684-12268 GCA_002350065.1 Ruminococcus flavefaciens | reverse complement strand
ATTTCAAGGAGTCGTTTCGACTCAGCTTTAAACTGCTTTGTGCTCATTTATAACATCTCCATATTTAATATTGCTGTTTTAGCACTCTCCGTCTGCGAGTGCTAAATATAGTATAGTCCTTTTAGTGTGAGAAGTCAAGCGGGGGATGAATTGTTTACAATTTGTTCATAATTACAGTTTCTCGCAGACGGATACAACGTATTCGCCGCCGCGCAGAACATACTGCCGGAAGCTGTAGCCAGCCTCGGTGCAGATTATCTCGTCGCCGGAAAAGCTGAATCCCACAGTGTTCATCGGGTAGGCAAGTCCTATGCCTATCGCCTTGATAAAGGCTTCTTTAAGCGTCCACAGACGGAAAAACAACGTGTCGAGCTCGTCGCCTGTGACCTCTGCGAGCATTGCCTTCTCCGCTTCGGTGCAGACTCTTTCGGCTACTCTCTGTCGGTATGAGCCAACTTTTTCACAGTCGATGCCGCATTCACGCTCGGAAACGATGCACGCGGCGATGCCGCTTGAATGCGAGACGTTGAAATGCACGTCCGGATGCTCTTCGAGTGCGGGCTTGCCGTGCTTGCCTATGAGCAGGGGAGTGTCGTCAGTGTAGCCTATCCCCAGCGGACGCAGACACTCGCGGAGAAGCGAATATGCAAGCTTGTGCTGGGAGCTCCTGTCGTCGGCTTTTGAGAGGGTTATCATTAACAATAGTATCAGCTTCCTTTCCTTTGATACTATTATAACATATGATAGCTTGGTTTTCAATCCTTTTGAAAGTTGACTCTTGTTCATATTGCAAAACGATGGTGCTGATTTATTGGTTAAAATGCCAAAAATATGAACGGATAATTATTTTTTTGACGTTTTCTCTTGACTGAAAAGCCAAAATAAGCTATAATAGCTATAGTGTTAAATAATACTTAATTATTTATCACTCGTTTTGTTGTCTCCTTTCTTTTGTTCTACACATTATTTTTCGTTTTATTTCATCTTCAAACCCGACCTCTGGTCGGGTTTATTTTTTGCCCTAATGCATCTCTGAGACTGCTTAATTATAATAGTATATGTGCTTTTGTAAAATCTGCACTGTTTTCTCTGCGAAAATGCTTGAGCCCCACTTTCCTATTTGTGCAAATCGGAGAAGTAACAGCCTGAGATTTGGTGAATCTTACTTAAATTTGTCGGGCGGGAAAAAAGGTGTTTACAAAGTTTTTTATTTGTGGTATAATGTGGAGTGAAGTTATATGCGCTTTGACGGAAATTTATCATTAAGGCGCTCATAACCCCTGAAAAAATCTTTACAGGAGGTCATTCCACAATGGCAATCAAAAGAAAAATGAAAACCATGGATGGTAACAACGCTGCTGCTTGGGTATCATATCCCTTTACTGACGTAGCTGCTATCTACCCCATCACTCCCTCCTCAGTTATGGCTGAGGTAACCGACACCTGGTCTGCTAAGGACAAGAAGAATCTCTTCGGTCAGCCTGTTACAGTTGCAGAAATGCAGTCTGAGGCTGGTGCTGCAGGTACAGTTCACGGCTCACTCTCTGCTGGTGCGCTCACAACTACTTACACTGCTTCTCAGGG
>DEDQ01000020.1:5176-10598 GCA_002350065.1 Ruminococcus flavefaciens | reverse complement strand
GCTCGCTGCGTATCATCTCACGCTCTTAACATCTTCGGCGACCACTCCGATATCTATGCTTGCCGTCAGACCGGTTATGCTATGCTTTGCTCCGGTTCTGCTCAGGAAGTTATGGACCTCGGTGCTGTTGCTCACCTTTCTACTATAAAGGGCAGAGTTCCTTTCCTCCACTTCTTCGACGGTTTCCGTACTTCTCACGAGATCCAGAAGATCGAGACATGGGACGATGAGACTCTCTACAGCCTCCTCGACAAGGATGCTGCTCAGGCATTCAGAGACGGCGCTCTCCACCCTGAGAGACCTGTTCTCC
Source organism: Ruminococcus flavefaciens (assembly GCA_002350065.1). Lineage (GTDB taxonomy): Bacteria > Bacillota > Clostridia > Oscillospirales > Ruminococcaceae > Ruminococcus > Ruminococcus flavefaciens_N. Next base: position 10,288 of record DEDQ01000020.1, on the reverse strand, counting down.
GCGGCTCGGCTGAGAACCCTGACGTTTTCTTCCAGGCTCGTGAGGCTTGCAACAAGTACTACGATGCTCTTCCTGCTATCGTTGAGGATTACATGAATAAGATAAACGACCTCATCGGTACAGATTACAAGCTCTTCAACTACTACGGTGCTGCTGACGCTGAGCACATCATCGTTGCTATGGGCTCTGTTAACGAGACCATTGAAGAGACTATCGATTACCTCAACGCTAACGGCGGCAAGTACGGTCTCGTTAAGGTTCGCCTCTACAGACCTTTCGTTGCTGAGAAGCTCGTTGAAGTTATCCCCGACAGCGTAAAGAGAATCTCTGTTCTTGACAGAACCAAGGAGCCCGGTTCACTCGGCGAGCCTCTCTACCTCGATGTAGTTGCTGCTCTCAAGGGTACTAAGTTCAACGATGTTCCTGTATTCACAGGTCGTTACGGTCTCGGCTCCAAGGACACTGTTCCTGCTCAGATCGTTGCTGTATTCAAGAACACAACTAAGCCCAGATTCACTATCGGCATCAACGATGACGTTACAAACCTTTCACTTCCTCTCGAGGAGAATCCCGATTCTGCTCCCGCAGGTACAACAGCTTGTAAGTTCTGGGGTCTCGGTTCTGACGGTACTGTTGGCGCTAACAAGAACTCTATCAAGATCATCGGCGACCACACTGACCTCTACGCTCAGGCTTACTTCGCTTATGACTCAAAGAAGTCCGGTGGTGTAACTATCTCTCACCTCCGCTTCGGTAAGACTCCTATCAAGTCTACTTACCTCATCAACAAGGCTGATTTCGTTGCCTGTCATAACCAGAGCTATATCGACAAGTACGATATGGTTTCTGATATCAAGCCCGGCGGTACTTTCCTCCTCAACACTATCTGGAGCGTTGACGAGCTCGATAAGAACCTCCCCGGTCAGGTAAAGAGATACATCGCTCAGAATAACATCAACTTCTACATCATCAACGGCGTTAAGCTCGGTGAAGAGACAGGTATGGGTACTCGTATCAATACTATCCTCCAGTCTGCTTTCTTCAAGCTCGCTAACATCATCCCCTTCGAGGACGCTCTCAAGTACATGAAGGCTGCTGCTGAGGCTTCTTACTCAAAGAAGGGTCAGGACGTTGTTGAGAAGAACTGGAACGCTATCGATGCTGGTCACCAGAACATCGTTAAGGTCGACGTTCCCGCTTCATGGAAGGACTGCGCTGATACTCAGATGGGTATGCCCGCTGTTACCTGCGACAACAAGGTCCTTCAGGACTTCGTTAACAATATCCAGATCCCCTGCAACGCTCAGAAGGGTGATTCTCTCCCCGTTTCTACTTTCGTTGACAGAGCTGACGGTACTTTCCCGCAGGGCTCCGCTGCTTTCGAGAAGCGCGGTATCGCTGTAAAGGTTCCTTCATGGGACGCTTCCAAGTGTATCCAGTGTAACCAGTGTGCTTACGTTTGTCCTCACGCTGTAATCAGACCTGTTGCTATGACTGCTGATGAGCTCGCTAAGGCTCCTGCTCAGACTAAGTCTGCTGACTTTAAGCCCGCTCTCGGCGACCTCAAGTTCGTTATGACAGTTTCTACTCTTGACTGTACAGGCTGCGGCGTTTGTGCTAATGTATGTCCCGCTAAGGAGAGCGCTCTTACTATGGAGCCTATCGCTTCTCAGATGGATCAGCAGGAAGTATTCAACTATGGCGTAACTCTCGACGAGAAGGAAGAGGTTGCTGCTAAGTTCAAGGCTTCTACTGTTAAGGGCTCACAGTTCAGACAGCCCCTCCTCGAATTCTCAGGCGCTTGCGCTGGCTGCGGTGAGACTCCTTANNGCTAAGCTCGTTACTCAGCTCTTCGGCGACAGAATGATGATCGCTAACGCTACTGGCTGTTCTTCTATCTGGGGTGGTTCCGCTCCTTCAACTCCTTACACAGTTAACAAGAAGGGCAGAGGTCCTGCTTGGAGCAACTCACTCTTCGAGGACAACGCTGAGTTCGGTTACGGTATGTACCTCGCTCAGGAGACACTCAGAAAGAGAGTTACTGATAAGGTAAAGGCTCTTGAGGCTAAGGCTGAGAAGCCTGAGGTAAAGGCTGCTATCGCTGAGTACTTCGAGACTTACAACGACGGCGCTGCTAACAACATCGCTACAGATAAGCTCGTTGCTGCTCTTGAGGCTTGCGGCTGCGATGATGCTAAGGCTATCCTCGCTGAGAAGGATTACCTCTCCAAGAAGTCACAGTGGATCTTCGGCGGCGACGGCTGGGCTTACGATATCGGCTTCGGCGGTCTCGACCACGTTATCGCTCAGGGCAAGAATGTTAATATCCTCGTATTCGATACTGAGGTTTACTCAAATACAGGCGGACAGGCTTCCAAGTCTACTCCTACAGGTGCTATCGCTCAGTTCGCTGCTGCTGGTAAGGTCGTTAAGAAGAAGGACCTCGCTGGTATCGCTATGAGCTACGGCTACGTTTACGTTGCTCACGTTGCTATGGGCGCTGACATGAACCAGTGTATCAAGGCATTCACAGAGGCTGAGGCTTATGACGGTCCTTCTATCGTTATCTGCTACGCTCCTTGTATCAACCACGGTNNCTGAGGAGAAGAAGGCTGTTCAGGCTGGTTACTGGCACCTCTACAGATACAATCCTACTCTCAAGGCTGAGGGCAAGAATCCGTTCACTCTCGATTCTAAGGCTCCTAACGTTGAAGAGTACAAGAACTTCCTCATGGGTGAGGTTCGTTACAACTCACTCGCTCGCTCTAACCCTGAGAGAGCAGAGAAGCTCTTCGATGCTGCTGTTGCTAACGCTAAGGATCGTTACGATTACCTTACACGTCTTACAACACTCTACGGTCAGGACTAATTTGAGCGCCACTGCGGCAGCTCTGCGCTGAAAGTTTAAAATAAGCGGAAATATTCTTCCGCGCATCGAATAATAAAAACCTCCCCGATACGGACAAGTATCGGGGAGGTTTTTTGTCAAGGACAGGGCGGAACGCCGAGGGCGGCGTTCCCTACGATTGACGGGCGGATAATATCCGCCCATACATAAATATAAATAAATCAATGAAAACGGTGCGGGCGCACGGAATGCGCCCCTACATTCGCATTGCTAACGTTGAACGAAAGCAGACTATGCCTTTTGTACAGAGTAAGTCCGTGAGTTGGGTTGCAAGGGACATTGTCCCTTGCCGAATTGTCAAGGCAGAGCCTTGACCGGAGTGCAGAGGCAGAGCCTCTGCTGGGAGTTTGAGGGCAGAGCCCTCAAGAAGTAATTAGTGTATAGGCGTAGTATATCACTCCGTAGACGAATGACGCTGCGCAGCCGTAGAGTATCACCGGTCCCGCTATCGTGAATATCTTCGTCCCTACGCCGAGGATATATCCCTCCGAGCGCGCTTCTATCGCTGAGGACGTTATCGCATTCGAGAAGCCCGTTATCGGCACGAGCGTCCCTGCTCCGGCGTGTCGGGCGAGCCGCTGATACCAGCCGAGTCCGGTAGCTATCGAGCTCAGCACGATGAGCGTTACCGATGTCCACATCGACGCCGATTCCTTGTCTATACCAAATGCCATATACGTTTCGAGAAGTATCTGCCCGAATGCGCATATCGCTCCGCCCACTACGAACGCGGTCAGCGCGTTTACCTTTACGTTTGAATGCGGTGCCGCTGCCTTGCACATCTCGCCGTATTCCTGCGGTGTTATGTCCATAAAAAATCATCTCCTTTGCCGGTATTATCTGCAAAGGAGATCGTTTTATTCTTGTATTTCCGCGCTTTTCAGGTACTCCCTGACTTTTTTGAAAATGCGCGTTTTTATCTTCAGCGGGGGAGTGTTCTCAGGCAGCGCCTCTATCGGGAAAAATCGCTGCTCGAGCACTTCGTCCTCCTGATTTTTTATCTCGCCCGAAAAATCGCGGCAGATATACAGTATCCCCGCAAGATAGACCTTGTCGCCGTTCGGATACTCGTAAAAGCTGTCCTCGCCGGACATATCCATGAGGTATTCAAGCCTGCCGCATTCGAGTCCGGATTCTTCGAGAACTTCCCTGCGGGCACATTCCTCGAAGCTCTCGCCAAGCTCCATTGAGCCGGCTGGATAGTCCCAATAGCCATTGTCGCTCCTGCGCTGGAGCAGTATCTCGTTCCGCTCGTTTATGAGTATTACTCCCGCTCCTGCCATTATCAGCGGACGGCTACCGACTGCTTTGCGCAGTTCAAGAATGTATCCCATGTCTGCCTCCTGTTATGTGGTTTTGTTTATTATTGTCTGCTTGACATCAGTATATGACGCGCTGATCTATTATAACACGCTCCGGCTTGACAGTCAACTTTTCCGCTTGCAAATGGTGCCTTTGAAAAATCATATCCCGAAATGTTGAAAAAGGTCTTGACAAACGTGTTTTTATGTGGTATAATCCGTACATAAGCTGTGAGGAAGACAAGCAGAGTATAGCCAATGTCTACAGAGAGCCGGCGGTAGGTGTGAGCCGGTGATATGCAATGCTGTGTATCCCTTCTGAGCCGGAATGCTGAAATCTTTCAGTAAGCGTTCCCGTGATTCTGCGTCAATGAATAGGNNCTTGCTGGAGTCTGAAGTGGTGTTACGCAATAGCGGCACAATTTGAGTGGTACCGCGGGTATTCAGTTTATGATGCTCGTCTCAAAGTTCTTTCTTTGAGACGGGCTTTTTTGTTTTTCCGCACGTCTCATCTTCCAGTATCATTTTTTTAAAAGGAGAGATCATAATGAGCGAAATGACGAATTTACAGAATGCAGAAGTAAAGATAAGAGAGGTCGCCGAGCGAATTTCGCGTCTGCGTGAAGATCTCGGTATCTCGGTCGAGGATATGGCTGCAAATACCGGCTACTCCGTGGAGGATTATACCAAGCTTGAGACGGGCGAGCAGGATTTCAGCTTTACTTTTATCTATAAATGCGCCAATACTTTCAATGTCGATATCACTGAGCTTATGGAGGGCAGCAGTCCTGAGCTCAGCGGTTACACCGTTACCCGCAGGGGCGAGGGCGTTCCTATCGTCCGCAGAAAGGGCTTCGTATATAACAGACTTGCTTCAAGATTCAAGAACAAAACTGTCGAGCC
>DEDQ01000020.1:0-4971 GCA_002350065.1 Ruminococcus flavefaciens | reverse complement strand
GAGATATACGCTTTCGTTACTGCTCCGCGCGGTACTACCGGTATGGCTGAGTACAAGGAGCATATCGCTGAGCACCATATCACCAATGTCGACAAGGCTGGTCTTCTGCACCCCGTTGCTGAGAAGTTCGTCAAGTGCGAGACCAATGAGGAGGGTATCCTCAGTGCCGTTCATTTTGAAAATCAGGATAAGTTTAACTTCGCTTACGATATCGTTGACGCTATGGCTGAGAAATGTCCCGACAAGACTGCTATGATATACGTTGACGTCAACAAGAATGAGCGCCGCTTCACGTTCAAGGACATTAAGAAATACTCCTGCCAGACTGCAAACTACTTCAAGTCGCTCGGCATCAGAAGGGGAGACCGCGTAATGCTTATCCTCAAGCGCCATTATCAGTTCTGGTTCTCGATAATCGCTCTTCACCGCCTCGGCGCTCTCGTTATTCCGGCTTCAAATATGCTCAAGGAGCATGACCTCGTGTATCGTTTCAACTCCGCTGAGGTGTCCGCTATCGTTTGTACCGCCGACGGCGATGTTGCTGATGAAGTAGATAAGGCTTGCGCTGCTTCGCCTTCGATGAAAACAAAGATAATGGTCAACGGTCAGCGTGAGGGCTGGCACGACTTCAACGAGGAGCTCTCCGCATACAGCACTCACTTCGAGCGCAATGCTGATACTCCCTGCGGAACAGACCCCATGCTCATCTTCTTCAGCTCGGGTACTTCCGGCAATCCTAAGCTCGTGCTCCACAGCTATCAGTATCCCCTCGGTCACTACGTTACTGCCCGCTACTGGCAGAATGCCGACCCCAACGGTCTGCACTTCACTATCTCTGATACCGGCTGGGGCAAGGCTCTATGGGGCAAGCTCTACGGTCAGTGGATGAACGAGGCTGCCGTTTTCGTGTACGATTTCGACCGCTTCCACGCTGATGATATTCTCCCAATGTTCAAGAAGTACAACGTTACTTCGTTCTGTGCGCCTCCCACTATGTACCGCTTCTTCATCAAGGAGGACCTCTCCAAGTATGACCTCTCATCGCTGAAATATGCCTGCATCGCCGGTGAAGCACTCAATCCCGAGGTGTTCCACCAGTTCTACCGCGCGACCGGCATCAAGCTCATGGAGGGCTTCGGTCAGACCGAGACTACACTCTCTATCGCTAACGTTGTCGGCATGGAGCCTAAGCCCGGCAGCATGGGCAAGCCTAATCCCCAGTACGATGTGCAGGTGCTCCTGCCGGACGGAACTCCTGCCGGCGTCGGCGAGACAGGCGAGATATGCATAAAGCTCAAGGACGAAAATGCTCCCGGTTACGGCGTTCCCGGACTCGCGCTCTGCTATTTCGGCGACGAGGAAAACACTGCCGAGACATGGCGTGAGGGCTACTACCACACCGGCGACACCGCATGGGTCGACGAGGACGGCTACTTCTGGTACGTCGGACGCGTTGACGATGTTATCAAGTCCTCCGGCTACCGTATCGGCCCCTTCGAGATAGAAAGCGTGCTCATGGAGCTCCCGTATGTGCTCGAATGCGCTGTTACAGGCGTTCCGGACGAGATACGCGGTCAGGTCGTTAAGGCTACTATCGTCCTCACTAAGGATAAGGCGCCCTCTGATGAGCTCGTCAAGGAGATAAAGGATTACGTCAAGGAGCATACCGCTCCCTACAAATACCCGAGAGTCGTTGAGTTCGTTCCCGAGCTCCCCAAGACCGTCGGCAGCGGAAAGATACGCCGCGCTGCTATCCGCGAAATGGATAAGGCTAAGTATCAGAAGTAAAATAAAGGCATTGCAGGTTGGTACCTGCAATGCCTTTCGTGCTTATTATTGAATCCACTTTTTTCCTGTTTTTGAATTGATCCTGATGGACAGATCAATGTCTCTTCCAAAACGTTTCTTATACTCATCCATGCTGATGATCTCTCTGCTTACATTAAGATCGTGGGCAGTTCTTACGGCTGATTTTTTAGCAAAACAGTCTGAATCTAATATCTCACCCGTTTTATCATCAACAATTCGATAGTCACGCGCAAAACCACAGTCAACTATGAGACCGCCGCTGACATTTTCAAGAGCGTCAAGTTCGAGTTCTTCGTTTTCAAGGTTTTTCTTCATTTCATCAGTCATAATGGTGACCTCCTTTGTTTTTTGGAACTGTATTCCTCTATATTCTAATTATACATATATTATATATAATGTCAATAGTTTTTGTTGAGGATTAACGGTTTGTTTACATTTTTGCCGCCTGCGGTTCAGAGCATATTGAATGCGTTGGAGCTGTGTTTGCAGTTCCAATGGTTAAAAATGTAGCTTCTCTTGCACTTTTTCTCAAAAGTTGCGGTCTTTCCAAAAAGGACTTTACAAATCAGTTATAATATTGTATAGTTATGGTATACAGATAGACATAATTGTTGCTTTATTAACGATTTGTTCGCAGTATGGCACGGATTATGTTACGGGAAAAGGGTTACTGAAAACCGCACGATTTGAAAAGGAGATCGGTTTTATGAGGATCAGAAAAACACACCTTCTTTCGGGACTGCTCTCAGCTTGTCTGATAGTTTCAGCAACACCCCTTATTTCAGCAGCAGAGACATTTCCTAAAAGCATAGGCGATGTAAACAAGGACGGCTCGGTTACAGTGTCGGACGCGGTCGCGATACTGCAATACGTCGCAAACAGAGACAAATACGCCCTCGACAGCGAGTCTCTCAACAGAGCCGACGTCTACAAGAGAGGCGACGGCGTTACTCCGCGCGATGCGCTCTCCATTATGATGTACGATGCGGGACTGCTTATGTCGCTCCCTGAATCATGGGCGGAGGAAACGCCTGCTGAGCCTCCGGCCGAGACAGAGGAGGTCGAGACCTATATCAGGCTCAAGGGCTCGAGCATTGACGTTGACGGAAAGTATGCTCAGGCGGACGGCGCGTCAGTAACTATCAGTCACTCGGGAAGCTACTATATCGAGGGCTCGCTCATCGACGGACAGATAAGGGTCGAGGTGCCTGACGAGAATGCAGATGCTGGTACGGTAAAGCTCGTCTTCAAGGGCGTGGATATCAGCGGAAAGAGCGCTCCTGCAATATTCGTCAAGAACGCCGATAAGACCTCCATAACCGTCGAGGACGGCACGGAGAACAGCATTTCCGACGGCGAGACCGCTTATGCGGGCGACTATCTCGATAATGCGCTCATTGAGGCTAAAGACGACCTGACTATAAAGGGCGGCGAGCTCGGTACAGGCGTCCTCAATATCACGGCAAATACTCAGAATGCCGTTATCTGCAACAACGACGTGAAGATAACAGGCGGCAATATCAATATAACTACCCTCAACAAGGAGGGTAAGACCGACGCCGTAAAGGGTAAGACCTCCGTAACCGTAAAGGGCGGCAGACTTGTCATAGATGCGGAGGGCGACGGTATCAAGTCCTCGAAGGGCAAGGTCGATATCTCGGGCGGCGAGATAGTCATTAAGGCTGGCAGCGATGCTATTCAGGCTGAGACTGAGCTCAATATCTCGGGCGGAGATATCACTGCCTGCGGCGACAGAGGTCTGCGCAGTGAGGGCTCTGTCAGCATTACAGGCGGAGAGCTCCTTGCTACCGCGACAGATAATCAGTGCGAGAAGCTGTCCTCTACTGCTCAGCCGGCAATAGTCCTCGATATGACTAAGCAGTGGGCAAAGAACGATCCTATCGCTGTCACCGATTCGGGCAAGAACGTCGTTTTCGATAAGAACACGCGCAAGAAGTTCCGCTATGTCATAGTATCTTCTCCCGAGCTCTCGGACGGCACCGCTTACAGGGTATTCGCGGGAGGCATTGAGACTAAGGCTTCCTCCGCCATAAAGGCTGGCACTCCTGCCGCATATACGGACGTCAACAACTCCGATACCGCAGACCTGCTCTATGCCGACCTCTTCGGCCAGAGCAGCGTCCACCGCATAGAGGTCGAGATGAGCAACTGGGACGAATTCCTCAGCCATTCGCAGGACGAGGAATACTATCCCTGCAATCTCATCATCGACGGCGAACGTCTCGAAAACGTCGGTATCAGAACAAAGGGACACAGCTCCAATATGTTCGTCAAGCAGGCAAACAAGGATAAGTTCAGCTTCCGTTTCAAGCTCGACAAGTACGACAAATATCAGAACTACAAGGGTCTGACGGAGCTCTGCATAAATAATTTCTACTCAGACCCGTCGTGTATGCGCGACGTGCTCTGCTATAACGCGATGTATGACCTCGATGCCTATGCTCCGAACGTGGGCTATACAGATATGTACCTCAACGGTCAGCTCTACAGCTTCTACCTGCTGTGCGAGCAGCCCGGCACCACAGTAGGGGAGAGGCTCTCCACCACTGACGATGCTGTATTCTACAAGGCTGCCGACGTCGGAAACTCCTACGACTGCACCTTCAGACCGCAGATGGCACTGAACAACTTTGAGGTCAAGTTCGGAACTGACGACGAGCTCAGTCACATTCAGGAGGTCAAGGACGCTATCAATAAGGTGTCCGCCGATAATTATAAGTTCATCGAGGACGTCATCGACGTGCCCAGCTTCCTCAAGGGCTTTGCAGTTAACGCTGTTATGGGCAACTACGACAGCTATAACGGTCAAATGGCGCATAACTACTACGTCATGTTCAACGAGGGCAAGATGTACTACGTCGGTTGGGATTATAACCTCTCCATAGGCAACTTCATGGACTACGGAGCAGCGGCTGAGTCCGACATAACTACCGGTCTTTATCAGGCTAACGCCGACCAGCGTCCCATGCTGACAAATCTGCTGAAAGTTCCCGAATACAGGGAGATGTACTATGGCTACGTCAAGCAGATAGTCGAGCTCTATAAAGACCCCGAGACCACGGTGAACGGGCTCGCTTCACTGATACGCGACCACGTCAAGGCTGACCCACGCTTCTTCTTCACATACGATAACTTCGAGAG
>DEDQ01000058.1 GCA_002350065.1 Ruminococcus flavefaciens | reverse complement strand
AGAATTTTAAGGATATCGTCGAGGTCGTAATCCTGATTCGATGTAGCGGGCTTTGAAGGTGTATCGCTGATACCAAAGCCGTCGATGAGCGGATTATCTATCTGGAGAATGTTCTCCTCCTCATCTGTAACGCCCTCAGTGCTATCATCACTGTCAGCAGCAGCAGCAGGAGCATCGGGATCGTCGAATCCGGCAGCGATAACTGTGATAGTCATCTCGTCCTCCATGTCCTCCTTGAATGCTGTACCGAAGATGAACTCAACACCATCAGCAGCAGTATCTGTGATCATCTTTGTAGCTGCATCAACATCGGACGAAAGGATATCCTCAGACATAGCGATATTGATAAGAAGTCGCTTTGCACCGGAGATAGATGTCTCGAGGAGCGGGCTGGAGATAACTGCGTTTGCAGCTTCCTTTGCCTTGTCCTTGCCCGAGCCGTGACCGATAGCCATATGAGCGTATCCAGCGCCTCTCATGATAGTTGAAACGTCTGCGAAGTCGAGGTTTATGTAGCCCTCTTCAACGATAAGGTCAGAGATGCTCTTTACACCTGTCTTGAGAACGTCATCGGAAAGCGAGAACGACTGCTTCATAGTAAGCTGCTGCTTGCCCTCGAGGAGCTTCTCGTTCGGGATAACGATGAGTGAATCAACATATTTTCTCAGCTCTGCGATACCTTTTTCAGCCTGAGCCATTTTCTGCTCTCTCTCAAAGAGGAAAGGCTTGGTAACAACAGCAACTGTGAGTATATCCATTTCCTTTGCTATCTTTGCAACTACGGGAGCCGCACCTGTACCGGTTCCGCCGCCCATACCTGCTGTGATGAAGATCATATCTGCGCCCTTGAGGTGTGCTTCGATCTCGTCTCTGTTCTCTTCTGCGCTGCGCTGACCTATCTCAGGCTTATTGCCGGCGCCTCTTCCCTTAGTGAGCTTGGTGCCGATCGGTATCCTTGTTGTTGCCTTTGACTTATTGAGAGCCTTAGCGTCAGTATTTATAGCGATGTACTCGATATCGTTAACGCCGGAATCGACCATGCAGTTTACAGCGTTTCCGCCGCCGCCGCCTACGCCTATGACCTTTATATTAACATCGGGTTCCATAGCCTCTTCATAATTAAAATCTGACATTTTCGAAACTCCTCCTACTTTATTTATCTTTTTCTATAATATTATTCATTCTATAAATACACATATAATTTTAGCATATTATTTCATTTTTTGCAAGCATTCTTAACTCATTTTTTAATTTTGGAGCATCTCACAATTTCAGCGCATCAAACCACTGCGTTTTATACAAAAATGTTACTGTTCGGCGTAATTATCCGGATTCTGGTACTCGTTGTAGTTGAAATCGTCGCCGTAATAGCCCTCGCCGGTATCATCTGACTGCCAGTCATTTCCGCCGTCGTCGGGTACCCAGCCGCTTCCGTCATCTCCCGACCAGTTATTGCTGCCGTCATCGGGAGTTGGCTGAGGCTCAGGCTGCGGGACTGCCGTAGTAGTTGTTGAAGCTGTAGTTGTAACGGGTTTGCCGTTCTCGTCGGTGACTACGTTAGTTGTTGTAACAGCTTCGTCAGCCTCGCCGCTCGGGCGGAAGCTGCACTGCTTCGAGCCGACCATCATGAGCGTTCCCTTTTTGCCCTTTACAGCCTCGTCCTCCATAGCTGCCTGCGCGAGGTCGAGCTTGTACTCAACGTCGCTCCAGTTGCCCATTTTGAAGAGCACACCGCTTCTGTAGCTGACCGTTATCGCGTACTCGTTGGTGATATCGACTGAGGAAATAGTCGTGTTGTCGTCGTGGTCGAAGCGGCTTATGAACTGCTTGAAGACCTCGTTTTTGTTGTCGTTGCTCGATACGAGGGGTCTGCCGGGAGTGGTATCCGCCGGCTCGAAGCCGTATATCACGGGGATATTCTCGGTATCGGTGTAGAAGTTGTTGTCCGCGAGTATCTTTCCCTTGCGGCTCACGAGCAGCACTCCGTTCGCGTACTGTATGTTATACGCCGGTATACAGCGTGTCACGTTTATGCGCAGAGTAGAGGGGAAGTCCCTGTGTACCTCCGCAGTTTCAACGTAAAGGCGCTCGTCGAGGATCTTCTGCTCGGCTTTTTTGCAGTCGAGCCTGAGCAGGTTGTCTCCGGCGCGTATTCCCGAGGATTCAACTATCTCAGCCGGCGAATACGTCACCGATTCGCCCGATACGACTATCTCGTCGATGTTGAACAGGAAGGTGAAGCACATCGTTACGCCGACAACAGCAACAAGCAGTATCACAACTGCCGTATATACGCTCATCATGCGCTTTCTGCGGCGCATTCGCTTGCCGCTGTTCTGCCTTTCTATATTGGTCTTTTCAACGTCGTTCATTTTATCGCTCCAAACTCGCTGTCACACGCGGCGGATATCTCCCCCGAGCCGGCTGACAGCCTCCTCAAATTTTTCATATCCTCTGTCGATATGCGCGATGCCGCTCAGACGGGTAGTGCCCTCTGCCGCGAGAGCCGCGACAGCCATAGCAGCTCCGCCGCGCAGGTCAGTAGCTTCTATCTCAGCCCCGTGGAGCCTTGAAACTCCGCGGACTACCGCTACCTTGCCCATTACCTCGATGTCGGCTCCCATTTTTATCAGCGCCGCTGTGTGGCGGTAGCGGCAGTCGAAGATATTCTCCTCGAAGACGCTTGTGCCCTCTGCGCGGACAAGAGCTGCCATGAGAACAGCCTGTGCGTCCGTCGGGAAGCCGGGGTGCGGCATGGTGCGTATGCGCTCGCGGACGGCTCTCAGCCTTCCGCAGCTCCGGAGGTATATCTTATCCCTGCCGGCGTAAATGGTGCAGCCGGTCTGCTCGAGAACCGAGAGAAACGGCTCTGTTTCGGCGACGCACGCATTTTTAAGTATCATCTCTCCGCCCGCAGCCGCGGTCATCGAGAGATATGTGGCTCCGGCTATCCTGTCGGGCATTATCGTGTATTCGCAGCCGTGGAGCTCCTCCACGCCGTTGATGACGATACTGCTTCCGCCGTCGCCCTTTATATCAGCGCCGCGTGCCCTGAGAAATCCGCAGAGGTCGCATATCTCCGGCTCGCGCGCGGCGTTGTTCACGATAGTTTCACCTCCGGCAGTTACCGCGCAGAGAATGATATTCTCAGTTGCGCCTACTGACGGGAACGGCAGAGTTATACGCGCTCCGTGAGCTCTTCCGCCGTTTATGCGGCAGCGTATCCTGCCGCCCTTGTCGGAAATATCCGCTCCCATTTTTTTCAGCGCCGCAAGGTGCATATCTATGGGACGGGGTCCGAGCTCGCAGCCGCCGGGAATGCTTACCGTACATTCGCCTGTTCTGCCGAGTATCGCGCCCATGAACATTATCGACGAGCGCATTTCACGCATGAGGTTTTCGGGTATCTCGCTGCCCTCAGCCCCCGCAGGGTCTATCACGGCAGTTCCGTCGGAAATACTGCACTTGCAGCCCAGACAGTTGAGTATCCTCGAAGCGGAGTATACGTCCGTCAGCTCCGGACAGCTTTTCAGCACCGTCTCGCCTCCGCCGAGCAGAGCCGCTGCCATTATCGGCAGGGAGCTGTTTTTGCTTCCCTGCAATGTGAGTTCGCCGCTGAGTGGGCGACCTCCCGTGATGATGAATTCCTGCATAAGACCACCTCGCAGCTTTTTGTGTATATTATGCTGCTTGGCGGCTATGTGTTACAATATGCGGTTATTATTGCACTCCGATGTAGTTTGCCTTGAGGAAGGAATCAAAGTTGCTTGCCATATCGTCGGGAATGTATGCGTACATCATGTGTCCCCTGTCGGTGAGGTAGACCTTTCCGCCGCATTTTTCCGCGTATCCGAGTACGTTCTGACGCCAGTTCACCTTCTTGCTGAGAGTCGGCATATCGCTGAGGTAGAAGCATATCGGGCACTTGGGGATACCGGTCTTTTCGGCTCTCATGGCGTTCTCGGTCATGAGTCTTGCCTCCTCGTAGAATTCCCTGTTAGCGATGTTGCGGTAGAAAAGTCCGCGGTATATCTCCTTTTCCTCGGGCGTGAGCTCGTTTCCGGACATCAGCCCCGAGGCGTCCTCGGTCTTTTTCTTTGCAAGCTTTGCGACAAGTCCGCCCTTTGCGATAGTGCGGAGCAGCTTGAACTGCTTGTCGAGCATTTTCAGGCGCTCGAGCTCGGTTATCTCCTTCGACTGCTGTATCGCTGTTTCGGGAATGCCCATGTCGATGCTGAGAATGGCTTCGACCTCCTTGGGGTAGGTGTTTGCCCAGTATATAGCCTCGAATCCGGAGTAGGAATGCGGAGCCAGCACATACGGCGGCTTGATGCCTGCCTTTTCGAGGGCTTCCCTGTCCTCGGCAACGAGCTTTTCGAGCAGTCGCTGGCTCTTCATGCCCTCGCTGAAGCCGTAGCCCGGCTTCTCTATGACAACGATGCGGTATTTCTCGGACATTCTCCTGTAGAGCGGCTTATACTCCAGCACCGGACAGGTCACGCCGTTTCCTGCCATGAACACTATCGTTACCTTGCCCTCGCCCTCGGTGTAGACGTTGAGCTTTGTTCCGTTTACTTC
>DEDQ01000083.1:30020-30200 GCA_002350065.1 Ruminococcus flavefaciens | reverse complement strand
GCCCGAATCCACGCCGCTGCCCTGATTTGTGCAGAACGGAACAATGGTCTTTCCGCTGACATCGTATTCCTCAAAGAAAGAACCGATCGGCATCGGGGCATTGAACCACCATACGGGAAATCCCACATAGATCGTGTCATACTGATCGAGATCATCGGGAAGTCCGATCAGCTTCGGACG
>DEDQ01000083.1:16078-29887 GCA_002350065.1 Ruminococcus flavefaciens | reverse complement strand
TGTTATCCGTTCTCATACTTGCCGATGAAACAGCATCGGTCTTGTCGAGATCAATTACATCTGCCTGAGAGAAATATACCACAAGCGACTTCGTTTCACTTTCACCTCTGATAATCGCATTGTCCTTCTTGTTGCTCTTAGCAGACTTGAATGCAAGATGCAGGAGCGAATGGTGTTGCTGACAGGAAGTACCTTTCATACCTCTGCCGCCGAGATAAAGATATTAAGCCCATTTATATCATGCAGATATTAATTAAATGATAAAAATATATTTTTCTGCTGAGAAAATCCGCCCCCATGAGTTGTATAAGTAGTGAAGGCCTTCAAATAGATCAGGAAAAGGAGCTGAAAATGGACAACGGTGCAAGTATCTATTTACATTTCCTTAAAGACGATAACGGCGACGGCAAGATAAATTCTATCGATGCATCTGATATTCTTTCTGAATATGCAGAGCTCTCAACCTCGCATCGTTAGTCGGACAATCATTCCTCGTTCATCATTTATACAGCATAAAAATGTGGTGCAGGAAATCAGGTAAAGCTGATACATGAAAAGTGACCGCGGCTGTTCCTCCTGATTATTTTTGCAGAAAAGTTATTCCATATTCTCAAGCGCACGTATCCGGCAGGCGTCTGCCGGATACGTGCGCTTTGTGCTGTGATATTTCAGCCAATCGTTATGAAGATTGCTTACAGATTTTCGTATATACATTGACATTTTGGTAAATTTGCAGTATAATATAAATACAGAACAGCCCCGGTATAAAACGGCGCTTCTGTTCTGATTGGCAAATCACCGAAAGGAAGTGATGGTTATGAAACTGAATTATGATATTATGGACAAACCCAGCGGAATAGCGCTGTTCTCACTTGCCGTTCAGCAAATGCTGACGATCCTTGCAGCGACCATTGCTGTTCCTATGATTGTTGGAAACGGTCTGACTCCTGCTGCCACGATGTTTGGTGCGGGAGCAGGAACGCTGGTATACATATTCTTTACGAAGCGGAAAAGTCCCGTATTTCTCGGTTCGTCGTTCTCGTTTCTCGGTTCAGCGCTCGCCGCGTTTGCCGGAGGCGTTTCCATGCAGCTTGGAATGCTCGGACTGCTGATCGGTGCATTTGCAGCCGGCATGGTATATGTTATTCTTGCCGCCATTGTCAGAAAAGTCGGTACCGGCTGGGTCGACACGCTCATGCCGCCTGTTGTGATCGGACCGACCGTTTCCGTCATCGGTCTTTCGCTGGCAGGCAATGCAATTTCGGATCTGCAAACTGGCAGCACGGCAGAACTAACCGAAAAGGGCGCTGCCGTGACGCAGTATGCCGCAGTTTTCTGTGGACTGGTCACGCTGACTGCAAGCGTGTTATGTGCTGTTTACGGAAATAAAATGATAAAGCTTATCCCGTTTCTGATCGGCATCCTCTCCGGATATGCCGCCGCGCTGCTCCTGACGTTCATCGGTATGGCCACGGGCTCAGATGCATTGATTCTGATTGATTTGAATGCATTTCGTCAGGGACTGATGCCTGACGGCGCATTTTCCGTTCGGACGCTGTTCAGTCTGCCGCCATTTGTATTCGCCGAAGCGTTTCAAGGAATCCATGAGCTTTCCGCCGAATACTTCCTCACTGTAGTCGTGGCATATGTTCCCGTATCGTTTGTCGCATTTGCCGAACATATTGCTGACCATAAAAATCTTTCCTCCGTAATTGACAGAGACCTTCTGACCGAGCCGGGACTGGAGCGTACCTTGCTTGGTGACGGTCTTGGCTCCATAGTCGGAGCTTTCTTCGGCGGCTGCCCGAACACGACCTACGGTGAATCCATTGCCTGTGTGGCTCTGACCGGCAACGCATCGGTCATTACGATCATCGCAGCAAGTGCCGGCTGTATCCTGCTCTCGTTTGTGACGCCGTTCGTCGTGTTTATCTCCACCGTGCCGAACTGTGTCATGGGCGGACTGTGTATGCTTCTTTACGGCTTCATTGCACTCTCCGGCTTCAAAATGATACAGCATATTGATCTGGATGACAACCGGAATATTTTCATCATTTCCGTCATCCTGACAGCTGGGATCGGCGGATTCTGCCTGCACTTCGGTGCCGTCACGGTCTCGCAGGTGGCTTCTGCCATGCTGATCGGTATTTTTGTGAATCTGCTGGTTCCCGCAAAGAAAAAATGACAAAACCTGTCAGGCTGCGCCTGACAGGTTTTCATTTCGGGCATATGAAGCACAGTGACAAGCCCATACACCGCGAAGGTAAACTATCATATTTGGAGGTTAATTTTTAGCTTCTGCTAAAGTTTTTATTTCCCTGTAGAAGCAGTGCTCCTGCCGCAAATGCGCTGAGCAGGCGTTTGCTTTTTTTCATTAGCTTATACCTCCTTCAAAGTTGATAGTGCCATATGATGACTATTACCATATATCTGCATTAATGTCAACAAATCCGAAGATGTATCGCCTCGCGGTCCGGCTTTGTTATTGCAGCAAAAAAGCGCAGAGAATCGTTCTCTGTGCTTTGGTGTATTATTGACCTGCGCTTACCCGCATGAAGTACCGTATCCATAGTGAATATGCCTGCGCTGTTTTTCGCTTGCGGGCTCTGCACCAAGGAGACTTGTTTTCACATTTCATATCTTCGAGAAAACATCATTTTCCGCTCTCACCATAGTTTGAGAGCACACGAGCGGACGGGTCATTGACGTTGCAGCCCTCCCACGACTTGTTTGGCATCCAGAAATCGACGATCATCTCGCTGTTGCCCCTGTAGTATTTCTCGAATATCTCACGATACAGGAGCGATTCCTTTGTGAACGGCTTCGCGTGAGTGTAGTTCGTGCAGCGGAGCTCAAACTCCTCGTCAGAGTAACGACTCTCGGCGTACTCCTTGAGGTAATCGACCATGGAGTGTCCTACTGCGTCCGAGAATGCCGCCTTCTCACGGTAGAGGATATCATGCGGGAGGTAGTCTCCCTCGAATGCGTGGCGGAGCAGATACTTGCCCTTGTTATACTTGTTCAGCTTCATCTCAGGGTCGATAGCCATGACATATTTCACGAAATCAAGGTCGCCGAACGGAACTCTCGCCTCAAGAGAATTCACCGATATACAGCGGTCTGCGCGGAGCACATCGTACATATGGAGCTCGTGTACACGCTTGACCGACTCAGCCTGAAATGCATCTGCGGAGGGAGCAAAGTCCGTATACTTGTATCCGAAGAGCTCGTCGGATATCTCGCCGGTAAGAAGAACGCGGACGTCAGTCTGCTCGTGGATACCCTTGCAGAGCAGGTACATTCCCATGCTTGCACGGATCGTCGTGATGTCGTAAGTGCCGAGAAGGTGTATTACCTCATCGAGCGCATTGAGAACATCTTCGCTTGTCATGATTATCTCAGTGTGGTCACTGCCGATGTAGTCTGCTACCTGCTTTGCGTATTTGAGGTCGATAGCATCGGTGTTCATGCCAATCGCAAATGTACGGATAGGCTTGTCGCTTTCGCGCTGAGCTATCGCGCATACAAGCGAGGAATCAAGTCCGCCCGAGAGCAGGAAGCCGACCTTTGCATCTGCATCAAGACGTTTCTTAACTCCCGCAACAAGCTTATCGTGGATATTTCCGCAGACAGTCTCAATATCATCGTGTATGACCTTGTCTACTGCCGTGATATCGCAGTAGCAGTGGAATTCGCCGTCCTTGTAGAAATGTCCGGGCGGGAATGGCATTATCTTTTTGCATATCCTGACAAGGTTCTTAGGCTCGCTCGCAAACACAATGACGCCGTCCTCGTCAAATCCGTAGTACAGCGGACGAATGCCTATCGGGTCGCGTGCTGCAATGAACTGCCTTTCCACGCTGTCGTAGATGACGCAGGCGAACTCCGCGTCGAGCATTGCGAACATATCCGTGCCGTACTCTCTGTACAGCGGGAGCAGTATCTCGCAGTCGCTGTCGCTCTTGAAAATGTAGCCCATATCAATGAGCTTCTCGCGCAGCTCACGGAAACCGTACAGCTCGCCGTTGCAGACCGCAAAGTCGCCGTCGAGCTCGAAGGGCTGCATTCCCTCGGGGGTAAGACCCATGATCGAGAGTCTCTGAAATCCGAGAATACCGTCCGGGACTTTATATATTTTCTGGTCGTCGGGACCGCGTGAAATCGTTGCTTTAAGTCCCTCCATGACCTTTCCTGTACCGCCGCTCACGCCGCAGTATGCCATTATAGTACACATAGTTTATCACTCCGAATAATAGGTTTATGACGTGATGCGCATCGCCATTGATGCGCACACTTATTTGTGTATTTTTTCGTCAAATTTATTTTTGCTTCCCGCACCTGAAACGTCTACGGGATAATTACCGGTAAAGCAGCCTGCACAGTGCCCGAAGCTGTTATCAACAAGCTCGCCGAGACTGTCCACCGGCAGATATGCAAGGCTGTCAGCGCCGATATACTGTGCAATCTCCTCTGTTGAGCGGCACTTGCCGGCAATGAGGTTCTCCTCCGAATCTATATCAGTGCCAAAAAAACACGAATGCAGAAACGGCGGAGACGAGATGCGGACATGGACTTCTTTTGCTCCCGCTTCACGCAGCAGCCGCACTATTCTCGCACTTGTAGTGCCGCGGACAATGGAATCATCTATCATTATCACTCGCTTGCCATATACCGACTCGCGCACGGCATTGAGCTTTATCTTGACTGCATTCTCGCGCTGATTCTGGTCGGGCTGAATGAAGCTTCGACCGATGTACTTGTTCTTGATAAAGCCGATACCGTATGGTATACCGCTCGCGTTTGCATAGCCGAGAGCCGCATCAAGTCCCGAATCAGGAACGCCTATCACGATATCCGCCTCCACGGGACTGTGCTTAGCGAGAAGCTCTCCCGCCTTCAGTCTTGCATGATGAACGGACACTCCTTCGATAACCGAATCCGGACGTGCGAAGTAGATGTACTCAAAAATACAGATATGCTTTTTTCCGCCGCAGTTCGTAGTAATGGAGCGCAGTCCGCTGCCGTCGATGACGACTATCTCTCCTGCTTCAACATCGCGTACAAACTCAGCACCGACTGTTTCAAGTGCGCATGATTCCGAAGCCACAACATACGCTCCGTCGTGAGTTTTTCCTATACAAAGCGGACGGAAGCCGTTAGGGTCGCGGAATGCGATGAGCTTTGTCGCTGTCATAAGAATGCAGGAATACGCTCCCTTTATGAAGGGCATTGCCCGCTCGACAGCCTGCTCGGTCGAGCTGCTCGTCAGGCGCTCGCGGACTATCGAATAGGCTATCGCCTCGGTATCAGATGTGCCGTGAAAGATAGCTCCCGACATCTCAAACGAGCGGCGGAGCTCCGCCGCGTTGACGAGATTGCCGTTGTGGACGAGTGCCATATTTCCCTTAATATGGCGGATAACGAGCGGCTGGATATTATTGTGGCTGTGTCCGCCGGTAGTCGAATAACGAACGTGTCCGACTGCCATATTTCCGCTTCCGAGCCTGTCGAGCTCCTCACGCGTGAACACCTCCGAAACGAGACCGTCTGCCCGCTTGTGACGGAAAACACCGTCGTCACAGACTGTTATACCGCAGCTCTCCTGCCCTCTGTGCTGGAGAGCATACAGTCCGAAATATACTGAGGCAGCAACATTGGCTGTCCTGTTCTCAAAAATGCCGAAAACTCCGCATTCTTCGTGTATCGTGTCAAACATTTTGCACCTCTACAGATACTGCTCGCTGAGCTTATCAATTATGGCAAGAGCAGCAATGCTCTTCTTTTTCCGCTTGTTCATGGCGTACTGCTCAATATAGGCGTGCGCCTCACTCTCGGTCATGCTCTTGTACTCCATGAGCATGAATTTCGCCTTGTCAATGGTCTGTATCTCGTTTATCTTTTCCTCGAGACAAGCATTCCTGAGATACAGCTCGGCAGAGCGGCTGACCGCGATGTCAACCGTTCTGACTATCTGATACAGAACGGTCTTGCTGAACGGCTTGCCAACGATGATTATCCCCGCTTTTTCAGCTCGTTCTCCGAGCTTTTCCACTGCTTCAGATTTGACGAAGAGTATACAGTTAGCCGGAGTGTTTCCGGTGACATACTCAGCAAACTCAACGCCGGATTCGTCCATAAGCGGAGAGTTTATCATAACCAGCTCAGTCATTATATCGGAGTCGAGCAGGGTTTTCGCCTGATATGCTGATTCTACGACTTTGGGTGTGCATTTGAACGAGCCGCGGAGAAAATCAAGAAGAGCTTCGGACGCAGTCTTGCTGCTTGAAACTAATATGACCTTTTCCAAAATTAACCTCCGTTACAGCGCGCTGAAATACTTCTTGCCCTCGAACGCTTCCTTGTCGTAGGCGGAGCTGTACTCGTGCCACTCCTCACGGCTGCGGCCTATGAGGACTTCAAGGATATTAGCGGGTACGTACTTTTTCAGGAACTCCGAGCTTTCGGCTATATCAGCAGCCGCTTCCAGAGTCACGGGAAGGCGCTCAGAGCCGGTATTTTTTTCAGGGAGAACGGCTCCGGACGAAATACCCTCAAGTGCGGAATATATCATAAGTCCGAGCACGAGATAGGGGTCGCAGACGCAGTCAGCAACTCTCAGTTCAACTGAAACATCATCGCTGTCCGGAGACATACGAATCAGCTGTGAGCCCTCCTCATCCGACCAGATTATATCACGCGGAGCTGTAAATTCTCCAAGGCGTGCGTAGGAATTGACGGTCGAATTCGTCAGAAGTGTGAACTCGCGGATATGCTCCATAATGCCGGCTGCCGCAGACTTCACGATGCCGCCGTACTCCGAGCCGTGCTCCTCTAAAAAGTCACTGTCGGGGAAGACCGTGAAGCTGATGTGCATACCGTTTCCGCAGTCGTTGCGGAGCGGCTTAGGCATGAAGCTTGCATGAACGCCGTGAGTCTCTGCAACGGATTTAACAGCGGATTTGAAACTCAGAAATGTATCAGCCGCTTTCAGCGCCGACGAGGAATTAAAGTCTATCTCGTGCTGACCGCAGCCGCTCTCGTGACGGGAGGAAACAGGCTGAATGCCCATCTGCTCCAGCGTGAGACATACATCACGGCGTATATTCTCACCCTTGTCGTCAGGAGCTGTATCGCAGTATCCCGCAAAATCATGAGGAGTTTTCGTCGGCAGACCGTTCTCATCGAGGCGGAAAAGTGTGAACTCGCAGGAGGTCCCGAAGCGGAAGCAATAACCTGCCCTGACCGCCGCCTTCATTGCCTTTTTGAGGAAATAGCGGCTGTCGCCCTCGAACGTAGTACCGTCACTGTAACGGATATAACAGTACATACGTATTACCCTGCCCTGCTGAGGTCTCCACGGCAGAACAGTCATAGTCTGCGCGTCGGGGAAGAGTAACAAGTCCCTGCCGTTTGCAGCTTCAAAGCCGGATATTTTCTTCGCGGCAATACGTACTCCGCGCTCGAATGTGACCGCGAGTTCCGATGAAAGTATGGATATATTTTTTAGTCTGCCGCGCAGGTCGCAGAACGTCAGCTTTACGAACTTGACGTCATTCTCCTCGATATACTGCAATATTTCATTTTCTGAATAAACCATTTTATCCTCCGTTATTTCAAATTCGTGTAGCCCATGAGGAATTCGTCCACCTCTGCGGCGGCGTCGCGTCCTTCGCGGATAGCGCGGACTACAAGTGACTGTCCGATGTGCATATCTCCTGCCGTGAACACTTTAGGAATACTTGTAGCATGGCTGTTATTGGCTGTTTTCACATTTGTACGCTGGTCGAGCTCAACTCCGAACGCATCGGCAACGTAGCTCTGACAGCCGAGGAATCCCGCCGCTATAAGACAGAGCTCACACGGGAGCACCTCCTCGCTTCCGGCTATCTCCTTCGGAACTCTTCTGCCGCTTGCCTTGTCCTGCACGAATTCAAGCTTAACAGTCTTGACAGCCGATAATGCACCGTTTTCGTCCTTGATGAACTCCTTTACAGTAGTGCAGTAGATTCTCGGATCGTGACCGAATACTGCGATAGCCTCCTCCTGACCGTAGTCAGTCTTGCAAACTCTCGGATACTGAGGGAAAGGGTTGTTCTCGGCTCTTTCGTCGGGGAGCTTCGGCATCATTTCAAGCTGCGTAACGGACTTGCAGCCGTGACGTATTGAGGTTCCTACGCAGTCGTTTCCGGTATCTCCGCCGCCGATAATAACAACGTTTTTGTCCTTGGCAGAAATGAATTTTCCGTCCGCAAGCTTGGAATCGAGCAAACTTTTCGTAGTAGATCTAAGGAAGTCCACCGCGAAGTAAATACCCTCGGCATCGCGTCCCTCAGCCTTGATATCACGGGGATTCGACGAACCGCAAGCGAGCACTATTGCATCATAGTACTTCATAAGCTCGTCAGCGGAGGTATTTTCTCCGACATTTGCATTCGTCACGAACTCGACGCCTTCTGCTTTCATAAGCTCAGTGCGGCGCTCGATGACCTGCTTTTCGAGCTTCATATTCGGGATACCGTACATGAGAAGTCCGCCTACACGGTCAGAGCGCTCGAACACGGTAACGCTGTGACCGCGCTTATTCAGTGTGTCAGCAGCAGCAAGTCCTGACGGACCTGAACCGATAACTGCAACGCGCTTGCCGCTTCTTACAGCAGGCGGCTGCGGCTTGATGATACCGCTCTCGAAACCGTATTCAATTATCGAGTTCTCGTTCTCCTTAACAGTGACGGGACTGTCGTAAACTCCGCAGATACAAGCCTTTTCGCAGAGTGCGGGACAAACTCTCGAGGTAAATTCGGGGAAGTTGTTGGTCATCAGCAGACGGCTCAGCGCCTGCTCTTTCTGACCATGATAGATGAGGTCGTTCCACTCGGGAATAAGATTGTTCAGCGGGCAGCCCGACACCATTCCGCAGAGCATTTTTCCGTTCTGACAGAACGGAACTCCGCAGTCCATACAGCGTGAAGCCTGCTCACGGCGCTGCTCATCACTGAGCGGCACATGGAACTCATTGAAGTCCTTGATTCGCTCAAGAGGCTCCTTTGCAGCCGTTTCTGTTCTTGTAAATTCAAGAAATCCTGTTGCTTTTCCCATGGCTCACGCCTCCTTTCTGATAAGCTCAAAGGCTTCTATTTCAGCCTTTTCATGCGGTACTCCTGAAAGCTCAAGAGACCTGACTGTTTTCTGTATCTTTGCATAATCATGCGGGATTATCTTCTTGAAGCACGGCAGATAACGCTCAAATTCAGCAAGTATAGCCTTTGCCTTTTCGGAGCCTGTAGCCTCTGCGTGCTCGGTGATGATAGCTTTCAGCTCGTCAGCGTCCTCGTCATTTTCAACTGCTTCAAGTGAAACGAGAGCCTTGTTCAGGCGGGTGTAGAGGTCGTGCTTTTCGTCAAGAACGTAGGCGATGCCGCCGGACATTCCCGCTGCGAAGTTCTTACCTGTGCCGCCGAGGATAACAGCACGTCCGCCAGTCATGTACTCGCAGCCGTGGTCTCCGACGCCCTCACAGACAGCGATAGCTCCGGAATTTCTCACGCAGAAGCGCTCACCTGCAATGCCGCTTATGAACGCCTTGCCGGAGGTCGCACCGTAAAGTGCAACGTTGCCTACGATGATATTCTCGTCAGCCTTGAAAGCTGCATTTTTCGGCGGATAAAGCACAAGCTTGCCGCCTGAAAGTCCCTTGCCGAAGTAGTCATTGCTGTCGCCGCAGAGCTCGAGAGTCAGTCCCTTAGGAATGAAAGCACCGAAGCTCTGTCCGCCGCTGCCGTTGCACTTAACTGTGTATGTGTCGTCCTCGAGGACGTTTTCTCCGTGGATACGGGTTATTTCCGCACCTGTAAGAGTTCCGGCTGAGCGGTCAGTATTAACAACGTCAATTGATATGCTCTTGGAAGTGCCGCTCTTCAGTGCGCTTCCCAACTTCTTTATTATAACACGTCGGTCTATGGTCTTGTCAAGTTCAAAATCAAAAATATCTGCGGGATCGAAGTGCTGCTTCTCAGCAACATCACTGCGCGAGAGTATATTCGTAAAGTCGATGGACGATGCTTTCTTTGTTTTCAGCAGGTCACTGCGTCCGACAAGCTCATCAACAGTGCGGATACCGAGCTTTGCCATGTACTCGCGGAGCTCCTGTGCAACGAAATGCATGAAGTTCACGATATATTCCGGCTTGCCGCGGAAACGCTTGCGGAGCTCGGGATTCTGCGTAGCTATACCCATAGGACAGGTGTCGAGGTTGCACACTCTCATCATCACGCAGCCCATTGTTACGAGCGGAGCTGTCGCAAAGCCGAATTCCTCCGCTCCGAGCAGAGCTGCTACAAGAACATCACGACCTGTCATGAGCTTGCCGTCAGTCTCAATGCGGACACGCGAACGCAGTCCGTTGAGCATGAGGGTCTGATGAGCCTCGGCAAGTCCGAGCTCCCACGGAAGTCCGGCGTTGTAAATGGAGCTCTTCGGAGCTGCTCCCGTACCGCCGTCATATCCGGAGATGAGTATTACCTGTGCGCCAGCCTTTGCAACGCCGGCAGCAACAGTGCCAACACCTGCTTCTGAAACAAGCTTTACTGAGATGCGAGCCTTGTCGTTGGCATTTTTGAGGTCGTATATGAGCTGAGCGAGGTCCTCGATAGAGTATATGTCATGATGCGGCGGAGGTGAAATAAGTCCAACGCCTGCCGTTGAATGACGGGTCTTTGCTATCCACGGATAGACCTTGCCGGAGGGCAGATGTCCGCCCTCGCCGGGCTTAGCGCCCTGAGCCATTTTTATCTGTATCTCCTGCGCGGAAACGAGATACTCGCTCGTAACGCCGAAACGTCCGGAGGCTACCTGCTTGATAGCTGAGCACTTGTCCGATTTGAGACGCTCGGGACTTTCGCCGCCCTCACCGCTGTTGGACTTGCCTCCGATGCTGTTCATAGCCATTGCCATGCACTCGTGAGCCTCCTGCGAGATAGAGCCGTAGGACATCGCACCGGTCTTGAAACGCTTGCATATCTCCTCGACGGACTCGACCTCGTCAAGCGGGATACCGCCGTTTTCGGGGAAGTTGAAATCGAGCAGGCTGCGGAGCGTGAGCTCGTTGTCCTCGCGGGTTATAGCTGCGGAGTAAGCCTTGAAAACTTCATAGCTGCCGGTCTGAGCTGCCTGCTGGAGGAGGTGTATCGTCTCGGGAGTGTAAAGATGCTCGCTCTTTCCGCTGCGGAGCTTGTGGCTGCCTGTGCTGCCGATATTTTCATTCACTGCAAGTCCGAGCGGGTCAAATGCAGCGATGTGGAGCTTTTCGGTACGCTTGCTTATCTCAGCAAGACCTATGCCGCCGATACGGCTGACAGTTCCCGAAAAATACCTGTCTATGAGCTCACGGGAAATGCCTACAGCCTCGAAGAGCTTGCTGCCCTGATAGGACTGGATTGTGGAGATTCCCATTTTTGATGCTATCTTGACAATGCCGTGGAGGACTGCCGAATTATAGTCGTCCTCAGCGGCGTAGAAGTCCTTGTCGAGAGTACCGTCCTCGATGAGAGATCGTATAGTTTCATGAGCAAGATAAGGGTTAACCGCGCAGGCACCATAGCCGAGAAGTGCTGCAAAATGGTGTACCTCACGAGGCTCTGCGGACTCGAGTATCATTGCAACAGCCGTACGCTTCTTGGTGGATACGAGATGCTGCTGGAGGGCTGCAACTGCAAGAAGTGACGGTATCGGACAGTGGAACTCGTCAACTCCGCGGTCGGAGAGAATGAGTATGGAAGCTCCGTCGCGGTAAGCCTTGTCAGCTTCAATGAAAAGGCGCTCGACAGCCTTCTCAAGCGATGTACCTATATAATATGTTATCGGAATGACTGCGCATTTGAGTCCGTCCTGATTCAATGCCTTTATCTTGAGCATATCCGTCTCTGTGAGGATAGGGTTCTCTATCTTGAGAACGTGGCAGTTCTCGGGGTGCTCCTCGAGGATATTGCCGTCCTTGCCGATGTAAACACTCGTATCGGTAACTACCTCCTCGCGTATCGCGTCTATAGGCGGATTCGTTACCTGAGCGAAAAGCTGACGGAAGTAGTTGAAAAGCGGCGGAGACTGCTTGTCAAGCGGCGGGAGCGGTATATCGCTTCCCATGGAGGCGATAGGCTCTGCGCCTTTTTCAGCCATAGGCAGAACAGAAGTCCTGATGTCCTCATACGAGTAGCCGAATGCCTTCTGGAGCTTTGCAAGCTCGTCTGCGGAATAGGTCTGCACGCCCTTGTTCGGGATATGCAGGTCATGCAGGCGGACAAGGTTCGCATCGAGCCATTCGCCGTAGGGCTGGCGTGAAGCATATGTGGACTTTATCTCGTCGTCCTCGATTATACGTCCCTGCTTTGTATCAGCAAGGAGCATTTTTCCCGGGCGGAGGCGGTCTTTTTTAACTATCTTGTCAGCAGGGATGTCGATACATCCGGTCTCAGATGAAAGTATCAGGAAACCGTCGCTTGTCACGCAGTAGCGTGAGGGACGGAGTCCGTTTCTGTCGAGAACAGCTCCCATGACCTCGCCGTCTGTGAAGAGGATAGAAGCAGGACCGTCCCACGGCTCCATCATCGTTGCATAGTACTGGTAGAGGTCATATTTTGACTTGGAGATAGTCTTATCATTCTTCCACGGCTCGGGGATAGTGATCATTACCGCAAGAGGAAGCGGCATACCCGACATTACCATAAATTCGAGGGCGTTATCAAGTCTTGCTGAGTCCGAACCATTCACGTTTATCGTGGGAAGTATCTTATACATATCCCCCTTCAGCGCCTCGCAGGTCATTGTCTCCTCGCGTGCGAGCATTTTGTCTGCGTTGCCTGTTATAGTGTTTATCTCGCCGTTATGAACTATCAAGCGGTTCGGGTGAGCCTTCTGCCAGCTCGGATTTGTATTTGTCGAGAAGCGTGAATGCACTGTCGCGATCGAAGACTTGAAGTCCTTGCTCTGGAGGTCAGTGTAGAACTTCCTGAGCTCATCAACAAGGAACATTCCCTTATATACAATAGTACGGCTCGACAGTGAGCAGACATATGTATTCTCGTTCGAGTGCTCGAACTCGCGTCTTGCTATGAAGAGCTTGCGGTCAAAGTCGAGACCCTGTGCGCAGTCCTGAGGACGCTTTACGAATGCCTGCATTATATAAGGCATACTGTCAAGAGCCTTGTGTCCGAGGATATCCGATGATACCGGTACCTCTCTCCAGCAGATGAAGTCCATGCCGTTCTTTTTTACGATAAGTTCAAACAGCTTCATCGCCTGACCGCGCTTCATCTCGTTCTGCGGGAAGAAGAACATTCCAACGCCGAAATCTCCTCTGCCGCCGATATCGTGACCGAGCTTTTCGGCTTCACTTATAAAGAAGCTGTAAGGCATCTGAACAAGTATGCCGACGCCGTCGCCGGTCTTGCCCTCAGCGTCCTTGCCCGCGCGGTGCTCGAGCTTTTCAACTATTGTGAGCGCACTGTCAACAACATAGCGGCTCTGCTCGCCTTTGATGTTAACAACTGCACCTATTCCGCAGTTATCGTGTTCAAATCTTGGATCGTAAAGTCCGTTCTGCTGAAACGGAGCTTCCTCTCTGAAATTGTCCATGTCATTCACTCGCCTTTCCGGTCCGGAGCGCCATTGATCCGCACCGCATAATAAAAAGGACGCTTATGACGGAGTTATCCCGTCATAAACGTCCTTGTTCCTGTCATTTATATTAGCACTTCAACGCAGAAATGTCAATAGTAAAATGCGATAAATTGGCACTTTCGTTGAAAATCTACAGTT
>DEDQ01000083.1:0-16044 GCA_002350065.1 Ruminococcus flavefaciens | reverse complement strand
CCTCACGAAGGGATATAATAGCATTGTAAACAGCAACGGAGCTGAAGACGCAGAGTCTTCGGCTCTTTTTTTGTTAGCGCTAATTCCATACACAAAGGGGTGTATGAGGTCAGAGATGGCTTCATGCACCCTTTTGAGTTTTTTAAGCTGTTATCACATTATTTTAAGGAGGAGCTATTATGGACGCTCAGACAATATTACAGCAAGCGACAGAAAGCACGAACGGCGTAGTTTTCGGTGTATGGTTTTTGATCGGCGCTGCCCTCGTATTCTTTATGCAGGCAGGCTTCGCGATGGTAGAGACAGGTTTTACCCGCGCAAAAAATGCAGGCAATATCATAATGAAAAATTTAATGGACTTCTGTATAGGTACAGTAGTTTTCATTGTTATCGGCTTCGGACTTCTCTTCGGTGAAGACCTTGTCGGTATAATAGGTCAGCCCGGATTTGACATCTTCACTTCCTACGGCTCATTCGACTGGTCAAACTTCGTATTCAACCTTGTATTCTGTGCAACTACAGCTACCATAGTTTCAGGTGCTATGGCTGAAAGAACAAAGTTCCTTTCATACTGTGTATACTCAGCTATCATAAGCGCAGTTGTATACCCCATTGAAGCACACTGGGGCTGGGGCGGCGGCTGGCTCAGCAAGTGGGGATTCCACGATTTTGCAGGTTCAGCACATATCCACATGGTCGGCGGTATCGCAGCTCTCGTAGGTGCAGCTATCCTCGGACCCAGAATAGGCAAATTCACAAAGGCTAAGGACGGCAGCGTAAAGGTAAACGCTATCCCCGGTCATAACCTCACTATCGGCGCACTCGGCGTATTTATTCTCTGGTTCGGCTGGTACGGCTTCAACGGAGCTGCTTGTACATCTATCGACCAGCTCGGCTCGGTATTCCTCACTACAACAGTTGCTCCCGCTATCGCAACAGTTACCTGCATGATATTCACATGGATAAAGTACGGCAAGCCCGATGTTTCCATGTGTCTCAACGCTTCACTCGCAGGTCTCGTAGGCATCACAGCTCCCTGTGACGTAACAGACGCACTCGGTTCAACTATCGTAGGTATCGTATCCGGACTTCTCGTATGCTTCGGTGTATGGTTCCTCGACTACGTTCTCCACATCGATGACCCTGTAGGTGCAGTAGCAGTCCACATGATGAACGGTATCTGGGGCACAATCGCTGTAGGACTTCTTGCAAACCCTGATGTTCCCGGCTATTCACTCGTTGACGAGAACGGCAACCAGCTCGCAGGTCTCTTCTACGGCGGCGGCTTCGGACTCCTCGGCAGACAGCTCACAGGCTTCGCAGCTATCGCAGTATTTACAGCAGTTTCAATGGTAGCTGTATTCTTCCTTATTAAAAAGACTATCGGTCTCCGCGCTTCCGAGCAGGAAGAGATCATCGGTCTCGATGTTACAGAGCACGGACTCATCTCCTCTTATGCTGATTTCGCTCCCGCAATGAACGATGCTTCAGTATTCGGATACACAAAGGACGACGCAAAGAGCGTTAAGAAGGTCGGAACTCCGGAAGCTCCCGCAGTTCCCGTAGACAAGGCTGTTGTAGTAGAAAACTACTCCGCTCCTGCCGCTGACGGTCACATGAAGATGACAAACATCGTTGTGATATTCAAGCAGCAGAAGCTTCAGGACTTCATTCAGGCAATGGAATCCATAGATGTAAAGGGCATCACTATCACAAACGTTATCGGCTGCGGTATGCAGAACGGTCAGCGTAACTACTACCGTGGAACTACCGTTGAAATGAACCTGCTTCCCAAGGTCAAAGCCGAGATCGCAGTATGCGCCGTACCTGTTGAAAAGGTCATCGCTGCTGCAAAGGCTGCACTCTACACCGGCAACTACGGCGACGGTAAGATGTTCATCTACGACATCGAGAACGTCATCAAGATACGTACCGGCGAAGAAGGCTACAATGCTCTCCACGATTCGGAGGAATGGGAAAGATCATAAGGTGATAAGGGCTTTGCGGGCGACAAAAAAGCAATGTATTCATTGATAAATTCTCCAACCCGCCCGCAGCCTTTCTCATAAATGTATTTCAAGGAGCAAAAAAGCAAATGTCAAAGTTCATTTTTGTAACAGGCGGAGTCGTTTCCGGACTCGGCAAGGGTATCACTGCCGCATCGCTCGGCAGACTTCTCAAACAGCGCGGATATAAAGTCACTATCCAGAAGTTTGACCCCTATATCAACGTCGACCCCGGAACAATGTCGCCCTTCCAGCACGGTGAGGTTTTCGTAACAGACGACGGCGCCGAGACCGATCTCGACCTCGGACACTACGAACGATTCGTCGATGAGAACCTCTCGGTACATTCCAACGTCACCACCGGAAAGGTCTACTGGAACGTCATAACCAAGGAGCGCCGCGGCGACTACCTCGGAGGAACAGTTCAGGTAATACCGCACATCACCAATGAGATAAAGGACAGGGTCTACAGCGCTGCAAACGAAGCCAATGCAGACGTCGTCATCACGGAGATAGGCGGTACAGTCGGAGATATCGAGTCTACTCCCTTCCTTGAGGCTATACGTCAGGTAGGAACTGAGCAGGGCAGAGAGAATGTCTGCTACATACACGTAACACTCGTTCCGTATATCGCCGGCTCAGAGGAACTCAAATCCAAGCCGACTCAGCACTCTACAAAGGAGCTTCTCTCCATTGGCATTCAGCCGGATATCATCGTATGCCGCACTGAAAAGCGCATTCCCGACGACATGGCTGAGAAGATAGCGCTCTTCTGCAATATCCGCAAGGAGGACGTTATCCAGAACCTCACAGCTCCGTCGCTGTACGAAGTTCCGCTCTGGCTCGAAGATGAGGGACTTGCTCATTCTGTTTGCCGTCACCTCGGGATAAAAGACAACGCTCCTGACCTGACCGAATGGACGGAAATGGTACACCGCGCTGAAAACGCTCACAAAAATGTAACTATTGGACTTGTCGGCAAATATGTCGAGCTCCACGATGCATATCTCTCTGTAGCAGAGGCGCTCCGTCACGGAGGTATCGTAAACGATGCTGCTGTTGAGATAAAATGGATAGATTCAGAAGAAGTCACCGCTGAGAATGCCGCTGAAACATTCAAAGACTGCAACGGCATCATCGTTCCCGGAGGCTTCGGTCACAGAGGCATTGAGGGCATGATAGAAACTATCCGCTACGCCCGCGAGAACGAAGTTCCGTTCTTTGGAATATGCCTCGGAATGCAGATGTCAGTCATCGAATATGCACGAAACGTATGCGATCTCAGCGGAGCTAATTCCGCAGAATTCGGTGAAACTCCCTACCCCGTCATCGACATCATGGACGAGCAGAGAAACATCTCCGAGAAAGGCGGCACGATGCGTCTCGGACTTTATCCCTGCAAGCTCAGTGAAAGCTCGAAATGCCGCGAGATATATGGAGATGAGCTCATCTACGAGCGCCACCGTCACCGCTACGAATTCAACAACGCATACCGCAAGGTGCTTACCTCGAACGGACTTCACATCGCAGGACTTTCTCCCGATGAAAAGCTCGTCGAGATAGTAGAGCTCCCGACCCACCCGTGGTTCGTAGGAGTTCAGTTCCACCCGGAATTCAAATCACGTCCGAACAAGCCGCATAAGCTGTTCGCAGACTTTATCAGAGCATCGCTCGAAAACAAATAATTTTTTCAGGAGGGTATAAAAATGGAAAAGGTAACAGAATATTTCGGCTCAATGGTATTTGACGACAGAATAATGAAGGCTACTCTCTCAGAGAAGGTCTACCGCTCACTGAAGCGCACTATCGACAGAGGAACTCCCCTTGATATCTCCGTAGCAAACGCAGTTGCTGCTGCTATGAAGGACTGGGCTATCGAGCTCGGAGCTACACACTACACTCACTGGTTCCAGCCAATGACGGGCGTTACAGCCGAGAAGCACGACAGCTTCATCAGCCCCGCTCCCGACGGCAGAGTTATCATGGAGTTCTCGGGCAAGGAGCTCGTAAAGGGCGAGCCTGATGCTTCGTCATTCCCGTCCGGCGGACTTCGTGCAACATTCGAGGCTCGCGGCTATACGGCTTGGGACCCGACTTCTTACGCATTCATCAAGGACGGAACACTGTACATCCCGACAGCATTCTGCTCATACACAGGCGAAGCACTTGATAAGAAAGTTCCGCTTCTCCGCTCAATGGAAGCACTCAACAAGCAGGCAATGCGTATCCTGAAGCTCTTCGGCAACGACAAGGTAAAGAGCGTAAAGACTTCCGTTGGTCCCGAGCAGGAATACTTCCTCGTTGACCGCGATATGTGGAAGAAGAGAAAAGACCTCATCATGACAGGACGTACCCTCTTCGGTGCTATGCCTCCTAAGGGTCAGGAAATGGACGACCACTACTTCGGCTCTATCAAGCCCAGAGTTGCCGAGTACATGGCTGACCTCGACAAGGAGCTCTGGAAGCTTGGTATCCTTGCAAAGACAAAGCACAACGAAGTTGCTCCCGCTCAGCATGAGCTTGCTCCTATATATGATACAACAAATATCGCTGCTGACCACAACCAGCTCACAATGGAAGTAATGCAGAAAGTGGCACTCCGTCACAACCTTGTTTGCCTCCTCCACGAGAAGCCCTTCGCAGGCGTAAACGGCTCAGGTAAGCACAACAACTGGTCTATCTCAACTGATGCAGGCGAGAACCTCCTCTCTCCCGGTGAGACTCCTGCCGAGAACGCACAGTTCCTGCTCTTCCTTGCAGCTGTTATCAAGGCTGTTGACGATTATCAGGACCTCCTCAGACTCTCTGTTGCAACTGCCGGAAACGACCACCGTCTCGGCGCAAATGAGGCTCCTCCTGCTGTAATCTCTATCTTCCTTGGCGACGAGCTCACAGCAGTCCTTGACGCTATCGAGACTGATAAGCCCTACGGCGGCACAAAGAAGGAGAAAATGCAGCTCGGCGTTGACGTTCTTCCCAAGTTCAGCAAGGATTCCACTGACCGTAACAGAACTTCTCCGTTTGCATTCACAGGCAACAAGTTCGAGTTCCGTATGCTCGGTTCGTCAAACAGCATCTCCTGCGCTAACATTCACCTCAACGCTGCTGTTGCAGAGGAATTAAAGCAGTTCGCTGACAAGCTCGAAAAGGCTAAGGACTTCAACAAGGCGCTCCACGACCTCATCAAGAAGACTATCAAGGAGCACAAGCGTATAATCTTCAACGGAAACGGCTACGACGACAAGTGGATAGCTGAAGCCGGGAAGCGCGGTCTTATGAACCTTAAAACAACCGCTGACGCAATGCCTCACATCTGCGACAAGAAGAACGTTGATATGCTCACATCACATGGCATCTTCACCGAGGCTGAGATATTCTCACGCCGCGATATCATGCTTGAAAACTACGTCAAGACCGTCAACATCGAGGCTATAACAATGGTTGACATGGCTCGCAAGGAAATTATCCCCGCTGTTGCTAAGTTTGCGGCTGATACGGCTTCCGCAGTATCAGTAAAGAAGAGCGTTTCCAAGGCTGCCTGCAAGTATGAATCAAGACTTGTTACCGAGCTTTCCGAGCTCATCGACGATATGGACGCTGCTACAACAGAGCTCGAGGCTGCAATTGCCGAGTTCAAGGGCATAACAGAGATAATCGAAGCTTCTGAGTTCGTCCGTGACACTCTCCTCCCGACTATGGAGAAGCTCCGCAGTGCTGCTGACAAGGCTGAAACAATGACTGCCGAGGACTACTATCCCTTCCCGACATACGACAAGCTTCTTTTCGGAGTGTGATGATATGAGATTCACAAAAATGCAAGGCTGCGGCAATGACTATGTATATGTGAACTGTTTCGAGGAGAGCGTAAGCTCTCCCGGGCAGCTCGCCCGCGCAGTCAGCGACCGCCACTTCGGTATCGGCTCAGACGGACTTGTGCTTATCCTCCCGAGCGAAACTGCCGACTGTAAAATGCGAATGTTCAATCCCGACGGCAGCGAATCTGAAATGTGCGGCAACGCAATACGCTGCGTGGCAAAATACGTCTACGACAGGGACATTATCCACAAGCCGCAGATAGCTGTTGAAACTCTCGCAGGAACGAAAATCATATCCGTAAACACGGACGAGAACGACATCGCACGCACTCTCACAGTTGACATGGGCGAGCCGATAACAGCTGCGGCAGATATACCGGTAATTGCCAACGCTTCCCCTGTTATGGAGCTCCTGCTCTCGGCTTACGGAAGAGATTTCCACGCTACCTGCGTATCTATGGGAAATCCTCACGCAGTTATCTTCATCGACGAGGACGTCAGCACATTCGACGTTGAACGCTTTGGCAAAGTTTTCGAGCAGGACGAACACTTCCCGCACAAAGCGAACATCGAATTCGTAAACGTGCTCTCGCCGGAACACCTTAAAATGCGCGTATGGGAGCGCGGCACAGGCGAAACTCTTGCCTGCGGAACAGGTACCTGCGCAACAGTCGCAGCAGCTTGTCTGAACGGTATCAGTCCCAGAAAACCGGTAACTGTCGACCTGCTCGGCGGTCAGCTTATAATTGAGTGGAGAGAAACTGACGGGCACATCTACATGACGGGTCCGGCAGAATTTACATTTGACGGAGAATATCACCATGGCTAAATTCAATGAAAAATTCTTAGATCTAAAAGAGAGCTACCTCTTCAGTGAGGTAGCTAAACGTGTTTCTGCATTCCAGCAGAATAATCCCGAAAAAAGGGTTATCCGCCTCGGTATCGGCGACGTTACACTTCCGCTCAGCAAAACAGTAGTGCAGGCACTGCACTCCGCTGCTGATGAAATGGGCAGAGCTGAAAGCTTCCGAGGATACGGTCCCGAGCAGGGCTACGACTTCCTCCGTGAGGCGATCGCAGGACATTACAAATCTTTCGGAGTTGAACTCGACACGGACGAGATATTCGTCTCGGACGGTGCAAAGTCAGACACGGGAAACATAACCGACCTCTTCTCCCGCGATAATACAGTGCTTATCCCCGACCCCGTTTATCCCGTATACGTCGATACAAACACAATGAACGGACGAAACATCGTCTACATCAACGGCACTGCTGAAAACGACTTTCTCCCCATGCCCGACAAGAGCGTTCACGCCGACATCATTTACATATGCTCCCCGAACAATCCCACAGGAGCCTGCTACAACAGGACTCAGCTCCGCGAATGGGTGGACTATGCTCTTGAAAATGACGCCGTTATCCTCTTTGACTCCGCATATGAGTGCTTCATCTCCGACAGCGCTCTCCCGCACAGTATCTATGAGATAAACGGAGCAGAAAAATGCGCAGTTGAGTTCTGCTCCCTTTCCAAAACAGCCGGCTTCACGGGTACACGCTGCGGCTATACAGTCGTACCAAAGGCTATAAAGTCCAAGTCCGCAGACGGCAGAGAAATGAGTCTCAACAAAATGTGGAACCGCCGCCAGTGTACGAAGTTCAACGGCGTTCCATACATCGTTCAGCGCGCCGCCGCAGCTGTTTTCAGCGAGGAAGGCATGAGTGAGGCACGCGCAATGATAGCTCACTATATGGAAAACGCCAAAGTCATCTCCGACACAATGAACGAGCTCGGTATACGCTGCACAGGCGGTATCAACTCGCCGTACATCTGGTTTGAGTGCCCCTTCGGCATGGACAGCTGGGAATTTTTCGACTTCCTGCTTGAAAAGGCAGGCGTTGTCGGAACTCCGGGAGCCGGCTTTGGTCAGAACGGAAACAACTGGTTCAGACTGACAGCCTTCAACAATAAAGAGAACACTGTTGAAGCAATGGCAAGATTCCGCAAATTATTTGAAAAGTGAGCTCTCCGCTTGTTACATCAGAAGAACTGCTGATCAATCAGCAGTTCTTTTTATCATATGGAATATCAGCTTCTGATTATACGAATTGTCATGTTATACTATCAGCATAACGCACAATCAGTCCGCCGCTTTATTGTTGCTGACGACGAAATTATGCAGAATTTTCCTGTTACTATTGACTCCGTCCCCCGCGTGATGTTACAATTATTATATATACTTTGAGTTTACTTCTCAAACACGACATCAACACATGGGAGGCAGCAGTATGAAACACAACAGGATAACCGCCCTTGCAGCAGTTCTTTCAATAGCGGCAGAAAGCTTTGCGGCGTACCCCGTCTCGGCAGCGGACAAGTCCGGACTCATCAGCGTGAGCAGCTTTGTCATTCACGACGAGAACTTCGTACACCTCAGCAAAGGAACATATCTCAGGGACGTTTCCTTTCTCTTTGACGAGCAGGATAAAGCTCCGGCAAGCCCCGATAACATGAACGTCGGCAGCGAAGTCATGAAAGCGACCTCCAAAGCAAACTGGACTCCTAACCAGCAGATGGAATACGGTCCCGCTTCTTTTTATATGGATATGGGCGCAAATTACGTGATAACTGCGATAGCATTTCTTGACACGAACGGCACTCCCGTTTGGACTATCTCTGACGGCGAGCCTTTCAGCTGGCACAAGATAGCTCAGCAGAAAATGGACTACTACAACAGCTGGCGCGTGATAAGCTTCGATAGTCCGGAGCCGACCCGTTATCTGCATTTCAGCTCCGATTACTGCGACAGCGGCGTAAGCGAGCTGGCAATATACGGTTATAAGGCAAGTGAGCTCACTGTGGCACAGCAAAGCAAAACCGCTCCGAAAGCATCGCTGTATCCTACAGACGAAAAGGCGCTCCCCGCCGGAAAAAGAGTCGGCTTCAACGCATTCATCGACGACCCGATGACGGCTATGATGTCCGCAGGAACTATCCGCGAATATCACAACCTCAGCTGGCTGCTCGACGCCGACTGCAAGGTGAAATTCACGCAGGGAACATGGGGCGATATGGACAGCTATTACAAGAGCCTCCACGACCGCGGGATAAATATCATACCATGCATACAGGGCGGAAGTACGGCTATTTCCGGAGGAACAAAAGCAAACGAGATACCCGTTCCCGCTGGAGCCGATACCCTTGACCCTGAAAGCTACGCGATACACGCTCAGG
Source organism: Ruminococcus flavefaciens (assembly GCA_002350065.1). Taxonomy (GTDB): domain Bacteria; phylum Bacillota; class Clostridia; order Oscillospirales; family Ruminococcaceae; genus Ruminococcus; species Ruminococcus flavefaciens_N. The sequence continues at coordinate 6,988 of DEDQ01000083.1, read as the reverse complement.
CTATGTATCAGGTCGCAGCACGCTATGGCAGCAATAAGGATATAGAACAGAAAACGCTGAATATAACAGATGCTCAGGAAGCCAAAACAGGTCTTGGCTATCTCACGGCAGTTGAAAATTCCAACGAGCCGAATAAGAGCTGGGCAGGCAAGGCTAACTACTTCTCACCGTATGAGCTTGCGGCGATGTGCTCCGCTGACTATGACGGTCACGAGGGAAAGATACCGAATGCCGGAGTTCACACAGCCGACCCGTCGTTCAAGCTCGCAATGGGCGGACTTGTAGGCTATTCAACGGTGATACAGTACCTCGACGAGATGAAGCTATGGTTCGATTATAACCGCTCCGACGGCAGATTTGCAGTGGATATCATAAACGTTCACATCGGAGCTGATTCACCTGATATCGAGGAGAGCAGCCTCCGCAGCACTATCAGCGAGCTGAAAAAATGGATGAACGAAAACGCTCCCGATACTGAATTGTGGATATCCGAATTTGAAGTGCCGATGAGCGACTGCGTGAAAGAAGGAGTTGACGCTCACGACGATGAGGAGTATCAGCTCCGGTATGCACATCGTGTCGCAAGAACTTACCTCAGCGCCCTTGAAAACAACAATGTGGACTACATCACGAAATTCCAGCTCCGCGACGAGGGCGAAGGAGTTTACTACAATTCCGGTCTTGTTACTCAGAAAGGCAAATGGGACAAAAAACTTGCGTGGTATTACCTCTCGTGTATGTCGAATGTGCTGGATAATTCCGTGTGGACGGAGGAAACTCGCGGCGACGGATACTGGGTGAACACATTCCGCGATATCAGCGGCAAAAACAGGCTCGTTAAATGCGCAAACACATGGGAAAGCTCCGCAGACGGCGTGTATGAGATACCGGCTGAGGGCAAAAAATACGCATATCTCACGGTTCCGGAAATGGGTATCGCCGAGGGCAGAACATCCATGCTGAACATCGAAAACGACACGGTAAAGGTCGGTCTCTCGGAAACACCTGTTTACATCACGCTCACCGACGACCTCGAAACATACTCTAACGGCAGCAATATGCAGCTCAGACCGGCGGCAGTAAGTCTCAGCAAGAACAAAACCGGAGAACTCTGCGACCTGACGTCAGCTCCCGCGGACGGAACGCTCAACCAGTTCTATCGTATGTTCGACGAACCGGAAACAATGCCCTCTCCCGTTTATGGGAATACCAGCGGACTGAAAACTCCCGAAACTAATGTAAACAAGTCCGGCATCACCGGATATGTTTTCTTCGACAAGCCCTGTGTTTTCAACGGCTTCGCAGTTTTCGACACCTTCGGAACCGGCGGTATATCGGTATATGACGCGAATACAGATACTCTCCTGTGGAGCAGCCGCCTCGACAGCTACATGAGCCGCTCGGTAACTCTGACAGAGGATTCAGCTCCGACAAACTGCCTGAAAATAGTCAAGGACGGCGGCGACCTCAATGAGCTTGCATTCTACGGATATGCCGCTCCTGCAAACAGCTGGGACGCAGATTCAGACGGCAGAGTCGATGTTTTCGATCAGGTACTTATACGCAGGAGCCTCGTGGATAATGACGGCAGATACAGCATTTCCGACCTTGTGGGAATAACCCGCTTCCTCCTTGGTATGTAAACGAAAAACGCATGAAGGATATTTCCTCCATGCGTTTTGTTTTATTCAGAACCGTCACTTTTTCCGAATAATTCAATTTCAATAATTATACCGCTCGAAAGGACTGTATCATCATCCTTAAATATACCATACTCGAATTCAGGCGTATCAAGCCAGCAGCCGTAATCGGCGTTGGTTTTCGGCATTTTTCCGGGACCGCGGTATACCGTAATGATGTCGTCACCGTTCTCGCTGCCGTATCGGTTTGGACGTCCCGCCTGCCAATTGGTATACGTATTGTCCTCTCCGTTTGCACTGAAAATGCCGCCGTCATCGTCAACAACTCCGCCGGAGCTGTACATCTGGCGTTTGCCGTAGGTCATAAGCTCCTCAGCAAGCTTCTGCTCGCCCTCACTTCCGACAGTTATAAGGTGGAAGCTGTCCTCGAGAGTAGTTATCAAGTTCACAAGACTCGGCGGAACAGAGCGGTCCAATATCGCATAGAGATTGCCGTCGTAATATGTCCACGCCCTTATCTTCAGGATATCAAATATTTGTTCATAATCCTCTGTTCCCTCGGGGAAGAACGTCCTGAGGTCCTCGGGAGTGTATATCCTGCCTATTTTAGGAGCCGGGATTCCCTTTTCATCCGGGTCGAGACTGCTCTTGCCCTTTTTGAGCTTCAGCTTGCCGAGATAAGTGAGCTGGCACTTGTTTATGTGTACAGTTACCGCAGGTTTATAGTCCTTGTAACCCATAGCTTTGACCTGAATTGTGTAGTCGCCCTCGGGAGCGATTATCTCGTAATGGCCAAACGGGTCAGTCCATGACGTATATTTCTCATGAGAGGACTTGCGTGTTATCGTGACCTTTGCACTCGATATCTCCTTGCCAAGCGGTCCCTTTTCAAATACAAAGCCGTAAAGAGCGCCGTCATCGCTGTCTGCACTTATTCCGGTATCAGGAAGTCCTAACGCAGCACAAACAGGCTGATAAGCATCAAGCGTCTTAATCGAAGTCTCGCTCGGGTTAGGATTGTTGACGATGAGCTCCTTTACCTGAGCGCCGGAGAGCGAACGGTTCGCGCTCCAGACCATAGCGGCAACTCCCGCAACGTGCGGAGTTGCCATTGATGTTCCGTTCAGGTAATCATAATAATCACTGAATTTTTCGTGATAAGTCGAATAGATCCTTTTTCCCGGAGCATAGATATCAGTTCTTGAACCTCCGTTTGAAAAAGATGTCACAGAAACGCCGGGAGATAATAATCCGCCTTTCTCCAAAGCACCAACAACGATTATTCTGTCATAAACGTCCGGAAATTCCGCCTGATCTATAAGAGTCAGCGGAGAGTTGTATTTCGCCTCAAGATGACCGGTATCGGCAGTAGAATCGTTTCCGGCTGATGCACACAGAACGAAATCATATCCGTTCATGAGCATTCTGTTATAGAAGCTTCCGAGCACTCTCGATATATTTTCAGCATAAGTGTGAGAGGAAGGATCATTCCAGAACTTAGAAAGACCTGCAGAGTCAACATTTCCTTTGGAATCGGTATATAAATTCGCCTTATAATTGAAGCCCATGCTGAAATTGATGACCTTGACATTTCTGACTATCAATTCGCCGAATGTGACCTTTTCACACATTACTGACGTAAAAAAGCTGCCGTTTTCGGAATACTTCTCGGCGCCTTCCACAGAAGCTCCGTAAAGATTTCCTTTGCCGTAGGGATATACTCCGCATATGCCTATCTTATCATCAGCATTCGCGGCAAAGGTACCGCTTACGTGTGTGCCGTGCGCCTTCTGATCATCAGAGAGATTTACCAGATTATTGTAGTTATCATAAAAAAATCCTGCGAATCCGAGATCGGGGTGAGTGGACGAAAAGCCTTCGTCACAGACTCCTACCTTTACAGGGTCGACATCAGCCGAATGCTGGTCAAGCTCGTTCCATGCGGCCTGAGTATTTATGTAGTCAAAGCCCCACGATTTATTGTGGCTTTGTATCAAGCCTTTGAACTCGCCTTCCCACTCTCTGCCGTAATAGAAATTTCCTATGTCGCCCTCGCTTGAAATAGCGGCAACGTAGTTCAGCGATGCAGAGTCAACTATCGGCTCAGTGGAAATGCTCTCAACGATGCTGTCTATATCATCGGGAGCCGCCGAAAGACGGAGCTGATAATCTCCTGTTACCTCTATCTCGCCTACTACCTCAGCATTGTACGAAGTCGCAAGCTCAGCCACCTGCTCACGCGAAACGCCGTCAGCGGCAACGACGAGGACCTCGTTGTCTATATATCCGGAACCGGTGGTTTCATTGGTCTCGACGATATGCTCCTTTTCAAGCGGAGCATAATACAGTCTGCCGATCTCTTCATCGTCAGAAGGTTCGGTCATATCCACCATTACCGCCGGATTCTTCTTGTTTTTGTACCAGCCGCTCCTGTAGAATCTGATATACACGGCTGCGTCAAGAGCTCCTATCAGAAGAGCGAGCACTAACAGCAGTGAAAAGACTATGGGAAATGACGATCTTTTTTTCACTTTTGGCATTCTGTTCTGCTTACTGCGTTTCATGAATACTTCCTCCCGGCTCAGTATTAGTAACATAATATCCACAGATAGTTTAACACATAAGGCATACTATTGTCAATGCTTATGCTAATAAAAGTCATATTTTTTATCATTCAGTACGGGTTTCCAAGCTGTCACACACCTATAATAAGAGGAAACCGGGATACGTCCTGACAAAACGGACAGGCATATCTGCCTGTCCGTTAATTCTTATCAGCCGATACGTACAAGTCTGAGGTCATAGATGCTGCACCTGAGAGCATCAACCCCTCCGATATCGAAAACGATTTCCGCCTGACCACTTTCAGACGCGGTGAAAACAGCTTCATATCCGGTCTTGGAGCCTGTTCCGGTAATTGAATCATCATGGAAAAGCGTACCGCTCGCAGCTCCGGAAACTCTGAGCGGGATATCGTGTCCCTTGTCAGTTTCAAGCTTGAACTCAAGACGATATTTGCCGCCCTTGCGAAGCTCGATATCCGACACCTTCGCCTGTATGGACTTAGCATTGCTTCCGCCGGTAACAGTGGTGATGTGGTAAGACCTGTCCCAATCGCTGAAATATGCGCTCATATTCGCGTCATCGCTTTTGACGTAAGAGAACTTTGCCTGCGCCGCAGCGTCAATGCCGTACTGATCCGACTCTATACCGAGAGCCTGACATATCTTATCCGCGAGCACATATGCACTGTTCTGATGCGTTTTAGCGCTCGGATGCCAGTCAGAACCGTAGCCGTCGTCCTGAGACTGAGTCTGCGACTGATAGCACATTATCTTCTCCCAGCCTGTTTCAGCTCTGAACAGCTCAACCGCCTGCTCAATGCAGGGATACAGCTCGGTACAGCCCATAGTTCCGAGTGTGCAGATAATGTAAGCATCGGGGTTGAACCTGTGGACTTTTTCAAGGAATTCAGCATACCCCTTTGTATACTCGGGCGAACGCGAATCGAAGTCCTTGGAAACGTAGGTATCATCATTTGTTCCGAGGTTTATGACCACGACATCATTCTTATTGGATCCAAAATCCCACGGCTTTTTATAGCTGCCAGATCCGACATTTTCATAGTTGTCCGGCACTATCTTTTCGCCCTGCTTGTTTCCGCTCGATGAGTATCCGGAAACTATTCCGTAGCCGCTGTAGCTGACCGCCGAGCACTCTGCTCCAAGCTTCTCCGCAGTCAGATACGCATAGGACTTCATGAAATTCTCAGTCGATACCTTGAAGCCTTCATACTGGTCTTTGCCTTCAACTCCGTACGCACAGGTTATAGAGTCGCCGATGAACTCGATACGCATTTTTTTGCCAATAGTAGGAGCTACCGGAACAGGAACGTCCGAATCGACAGTAATTTTATCAATGCCGACCGCTCCCTGATTCGCTTCGGAGAGATGCATTATCTTCACAGTAACAGTGCGGGATTCCTCGCCGCTGAAAAGCTCAACGGAAGTCCTTTTACTGGATAGCTGCTCGTCACAGAAGAGCTCACCGTCAACGAATATCGCATAACGCGGACAGTTTTCCTTATTGCTTACAACGTAATAATCGCCGCGGAGGTCTATCGAAGCCGCTCTGCCGGTTATGGTGAATTCCGCAGAAGCTCCGCTCTGAACGAGCCAGTATACTCCGTCATCGTCAGAGAATCCCCTGCCGATATAGCGGACATTTTCATCGTCAGCTCTGAACTCCTCACTTGTGAAAACGCCGGTATGACCGAACTCTTTTCGCATCGTGACGAGGTCATAAACATCTACATTCCCGTCGCCGTTTATGTCATGTTTCTCAGCAACAGCCGATTTGCCCAAAATGGCATCACCGAGGTCTCTTAGCTCCCTGACGGAAGGCTGAACTGCCGCCGATGCAGTAAGTCCCGCGAGCGTTGCCGCTGAAACAACTGCCAGAGCAACTGATGCAAGCTTTTTCATAATCCATTCTCCTTTTATATTTCGCATGAAACTGAGCTTTTGCACTATTATAGCACAGCATCCGCAAAAAAGTCAATACTGTCGCTTGCAAAACCGATTTATTATAGTTGACTGTCCTGTAATCTGTGTGTTAAAATAGAACAGAAAGCACTGAAAACAGAGAACAGGTGATTTTAATTTTTTTCACTCAAAAATAATCTGTATTTATGTCCGGTTTTGCTGATGTCCCGCGAGTAGGGTCAATGAATCGGTTCAAAGGTGGTGAATATATGACGGACAGCCAGCTCCGCGTGAAGATGAAAAAGTCTCCGGCTGAGGGCAGACGAGCTCTGTTTGACGAATACTGCGCATACGTTTACGCGATAGCCGCTCAGAAGCTCCGAACCTGCGCGAGCCGCGAGGATATCGAGGAATGCGTCAGCGATGTTTTCGCGGACGTATACCGAGTCTGCGGCGGGGATTCCGGGTACGAGGGCGACCTCAAGGGGCTCATCGGCATAATCGCAAGGCGCAAAGCGGTGGATTACTTCCGCAGACTCTCACCTCACAGCGGGAGGACGATATCCTCAGACAGTGAGGATTTCCCCGAGGTAAGCTCTCCGGAAAATGTGGAGAAAAGCTCAGAGCAGGCCGAGCTCCGGCGGATACTCACGGATTGCATAAAACGTCTCGGTGAGCCTGATTCCGTCATAATCACACAGCAGTATTACTACGGCAGGACTGTCCGCGAGATAGCCGCCGTACTTAAAATGTCCGAGGCGGCAGTTCAAAAGCGAAGCACACGCGCGCGTGCGAAGCTGAAAACGCTGCTTGCCGAAAACGGCATAGAGGAGGTATGAATATGAAAATCGACAGCGATAAGCT
>DEDQ01000011.1:12672-15073 GCA_002350065.1 Ruminococcus flavefaciens | reverse complement strand
TTCTATATGGGTATTGACCTTAAAAGGGAAGTCCTTTATTTTTCAAAAAAGCGCGTAGTTTTTGCCGGTACATACGTCTAATAAGTGAAAGGGCATGAAGCACTTTCGGAAAGGAGTTTGTCAATGGATAACGGTGCAAGTAGCTACCGCCGTTTCCGTGACAACGGTGACGACCGCGGATTAGACGAGATGATCATTGAGTACAGCGACGGTCTTATGCTCTACCTGACAAGCATTGTCGGGAATATCCACACTGCGGAGGAGCTCGCGGAGGATACCTTCGTCCTGCTCGGAACAAAAAAGCCGAAGTTCAGGGGCAAAAGTTCGTTCAGGACGTGGCTCTACGCTATCGGCAGAAACATTGCTTTCGACTATCTGCGAAAGAGCACGAAGCACAAAAGCGTTTCCATAGATGAAGCCGCAGAGCTCGCGGACGACGAATGCGCTCTTGAAGCGGCTTATATCAGGAAAGAGGAGCAGATAACCGTCCACAGGGCAATGCGCAGGCTCAAGCCCGAGTATCAGCAGGTCCTGTGGCTCGTATATTTCGAGGAGCTAAGCAACAAAGATGCCGCAAGGATAATGAAAAAGAGCGTCCGGAGCGTCGAGTCGCTGCTCTATCGCGCAAGGAAGTCACTCAGGTCACAACTTGAAATGGAGGGCTTTGACAATGAAAAAACGTGAAGACATGATAAAAAATGTACATCGCCGCATAGATGAATACAAGGCTGAACAAAAGAAAAAGCGCACGCGCATAGCGCTCACAGCGGCGCCGGTCTGCGCGGCGGCAGTGGTATGCCTCGGATTATGGACAGCAGGAGCATTCAGCCATGCTCCTGAGCCGACGGGGACATTCATTGTGCCGGAGACGGCGACAGCTCCGGCAGCAGTGCAGACAACGGCTCAGACGGTCTTATCCGCAAAGCAGACCTCGCTTATAGAATCTGCCGGAACAATAGCATCTGAAAAATCAGTCACAGCAGTCACGGTCACGGCAAAAAACACACATACAGCCGCGGTATCGACGGGAGAAGCTCCTGCCGAGACTGAAACAGAAGCGTATACAGCTCCCGAGCCAACACAGGCAGATGCAACGGAAGCTCCGACTGCCGCTGAGCCGGATAACAACAGCGGCGGAGGCAGCTCAGCCACAATTGACCGTTTGGGAGACGCCTACATCAACGGCGAATACTACCTGCAATGGTTTGGCGGAACATATACTCCCGACCAGTTCATCGGCTGCGGAAGCGATTTCGACGGCTTTTATAAAGACTGCGGCGTTGATTCGGAATTTTACACAGCAAAAGAAAGCTCAGATATAATCATAGTCAGACTCGCCAACGGCGGCGATGTAACTCTGAAAAAGTACAGCCAGAGCGCCGGAGGCTGGCTCGATTCATCCGATAACGGCTTATATTGACGAAACGTGCGGCATAAAGCCGCACGTTTTTATGTGGTCAATAGTGCAGAAACAATGTGAAAATACTATAGTGAATATTGACAATCCTGCTCATTGATGTTAAAATGATATTAATTGAAACAGCACGAAAATAAGCTGTTCATGAGAGGGGAAATATACTATGAAGAAAATCGCAAAAGCATTGCTGGCGTTTGCTTCGTCAGCAACAGTGGCGGTATCAGCAACAGGAAGCGTTCTTCCGGCTTATATCGCTCCCGCACAGAATGCACTCGCAGTTGACGACTGCAACGATGACTGGCTCCATGCCGAGGGAAGCAAGCTCTACGACATGAACGGAAATCAGGTATGGCTCACCGGAGCAAACTGGTTCGGTATGAACTGTACCGAGAACTTCCCGCACGGTCTCTGGAGCGCCGATGTTGACGACTTCCTTTCAAGCGTTGCCGACCACGGCATCAACATTATCCGCTTCCCGATATCGTCCGAGCTCCTGATATCATGGCAGAAGGGCTATCCCTACAAGTGCGAGGGACTGAACCCCAAGAACACCGACGGCTTCAAGTTCAATCCTGATTTCTGCCACGCTGACGGCTCCGAGATGAACAGCATGGAGGTCTTTGACGTTATCATGCAGAAGTGCAAGAAATACGGCATAAAGGCTCTCGTAGACGTTCACAGCCCGTCTTCACACAACTCGGGTCATAACTACGAGCTCTGGTACTACGAAAAGAGCAGCAAGACCGCTGAAGATATGGCTACTATCAAGGAGGAAAAGTACGCTCCGAATGCGGGAGACCCTGTTACCTTCGACGACTGGATAGATTCTCTTACATGGCTCGCAGAAAAATATGCGAACGATGATACTATCATTGCATACGACCTCGAGAATGAGCCTCACGGCAAGCGCGGCTACGACGGAACTACCTGTCCTTCCGACATTGCAAAGTGGGACGATTCTACAGACCAGAACAACTGGAAATA
>DEDQ01000011.1:3599-12645 GCA_002350065.1 Ruminococcus flavefaciens | reverse complement strand
CTCGTTGAAGGCATAGAGCAGTACCCCAAGACCGAAAAGGGCTATACCTTCGATACTCCTGACATATGGGACGCTCCGGCTGATAAGTCGCCGTGGTACGGCGCATGGTGGGGAGGAAATCTTCGCGGCGTAAAGGACTACCCTGTTACTCCTTCTTCGGGTACGAGCCAGATAGTTTACTCTCCGCATGATTACGGTCCGTCAGTATATGCTCAGACATGGTTTGCCAAGGACTTCACAACTCAGACCCTCCTTGACGACTACTGGTACGATACTTGGGCATACATCAACGATAAGGACATCGCTCCCCTGCTGATAGGCGAATGGGGCGGACATATGGACGGCGGCAAGAATCAGAAGTGGATGGAGCTTCTCCGCGACTACATGGTGAAGAACCACATCAACCACACATTCTGGTGCCTCAACCCCAACTCAGGTGATACCGGCGGACTTCTCGACGCTGTTTTCAAGAACTGGGACGAGGATAAGTATGCGCTCTTCGAGAAGTCGCTCTGGCAGACTTCGACCTCCGGCAAGTATATCGGTCTCGACCACCAGACCGCTCTCGGCAAGAACGGACTCTCGCTCAACGATTTCTATTCAAACTATGCAGGCTCTGAGGGAAGCAACATCAACGGCGGAACAAAGGGCAACGGACAGATAGTAGAGACTGACGGTACTACAACTACCGAGTCCGTGACTACAACGGCTCTCAAGGCGACCACAACTACGACAACTACAAGCGGTACAGGCAAGGTGCCGACCAAGCTCGAATACGGCGATGCCAACCTCGACGGAAACGTTACAGTTGCGGACGCAGTTGCTATACTCCAGTACATCGGCAACAAGGACAAGTACAAGCTCAGCGATGAAGCAAGGGCGAATGCTGACTGCTTCAATCCCGGAGACGGAATCACCGGCATGGACGCTCTCGCAATACAGAAGCTTGACGCCAAGCTCATAAAGTCTCTTCCGGAAATGCCTTAAATGCAAAAAAAGGAGATACCAAACGGTATCTCCTTTTTGATATTCTGTTTAATATACAGCGTCCTCTGTTTCGCCGCTGTTTTCTGTATCCTCTGTGACTGCTTCGGTCGTCGGCTGAACGTCTTCGGCGGCGAGCGCCTCGTCCTTGTATACGGTAACTATGAAGCCGTCAACGTTATTTCCGGAGATAGTGTACTTGTTCGCGGTAGGAACAGGTACCATTGTCTCGTCTGCGCCGTCATCTGAGGGGAAGAAGTAGACCTCGTAGTTCTTGCCGTTCTCGTCGGCGAAGAGCAGGTGCTCGCCCTCGTAGCTGTATTTTTCCGACAGCATTGAGATGTACTCCTCGAGGCAGAGGTTATTCTTTGTCATGTAGTAGGCGTGCGGGATACCTACATAGCGGAAATGCCACGGCTCGGGACGTATCTGTGTGAGCTTTTCCTTTTCGGCGGTATATCTCACTACGAAGCCGTATTTGTAGCAGTTGTCATTTATCCACTTGAAGTCGCCGGTGCCCTCGTAGTCATAGGTCTCGGACTCGCTGAAATCGAAGGCGTAACCTGTTTCGTGCTCGCTGTGACCGGGCTTTGCAACAAGCGGAGCGTCGCCGCTCTCATCGCCCTCCTGCTTTTCCTCGTAGAGCTGTTCCTGCTGGGCGTGAGTTCTGTACGAGCCGTAGATGATGAGGGTATCGTTCTGATACTTCTCGTAGAAGTCGCCTATCATCTTTATCATGGCGTCGTAAACGGGAGAGATTATCTGGTAATCGTAGCCGTCAGTAACGAAGTAGTAAATATCGTTCTCGGCGTTTTTGTCTGCGATGTTTACGAGGTCCTCCTCGCCCGAGCTGTAATACTGGTGGTCGTTGTTGACGAGGATAAGGTCGCCGTAGAACTTGTTCTTGGTCTTGACCGCAATGGGAGCACAGACCGTCTTGTTCGGGTCGGGGGTAGTAGGTGCCTCGATATCTATATCGCTTGTTCCGGCGGAATTGCTCTCGGCGAGCGAGGGAACGGTGCGGAAGCCGTCAACGACTCCCTTGGCGTAAAATGCTCCGACAGCGACAACGACGCCGCATATAACAAGCTGGGTGATAGTTTTTGCTCTTTGAATACTTTTGCTTTTGCTTATGTCATTTTTAGGCATATAGTCAGCTCCAATCTTTGTCCGTTTACGGACAGCTTCTTTGCTTTTTTCTACACAGATGTTATTATAGCATACTTTTTCGGAAAAATATAGTCTTTTTCATATATATTTGTAATAGTGGCGGATATATCCCGCATATCATGAAAAAAACAGTGCAATTCCACTAACCTCTCCTGCCCGGGAGTATATGCCCCTCATGCTTTGTGCATCGTCAACAAAAAAAGCTTCCCCGCATTGTGAGGTCAAAAAAATGTGCACAAAGGACTCCTGCTGTTTAGCACTGTTATGCACAATCTTCAAATTTTCAAGCAAAAAACGCTTGCAAACAGCGCATAAAAATGTTATAATAAATTGGAATAGAATGAGGTAGCAGCCGGTGGGGGGACATAATATATAAACAGTCCTGTATTCCGGCGTTTATACTGTTCGCGCGCGTGATATGGAGCAGTATATGCTTTCTATATGAAAAAATATATAGGTTAGGAGGGGATTTGATGATCTGTCCTGCTTGCGGAACCGAGAATGAGAGAGGGTTCAAGTTCTGCGTTAAATGCGGTAGTAATCTTGATAATCCTCAGGAAGTGAATTATGAACAGGTGGATATGGGCAATTATCACACCGAGGAGGAGTTTTCATCAGACAAAGGCGGCTTTACAATGGGAAACGGTACGTTCAAGATAAACGACCGTCCTTCCGGTCAGGACCGTTCTGACCTCTACACAGCCGATGAGCTGAATGATTCGGAAGAGAACTTCGACTTCAGTATGTACGATGAAGAGCCCTTTATCCCGAGACTTGACTCAGACAGAGTATCGCTCCCGCGTTCGGGAAGCGAACCGATGCAGCCGCAACAGAATAAATATTCGCCGCCCGGAGCTCAGATGGGCGGAATGCCGAACCAGCCGGCAGGCGCTCCTGCAATGGGAGGTATGCCCGCGCCGCCGAATCCGGCTGTAATGAACCAGCAGGGAATGATGTATGCCCAGCCGCAGGTCATCGGTTACGATGCGAGCGGTATGCCTATTTACGGTCAGCCCCAGCCTATGATGTACGGTCAGCCGCAGGTCATTGGCTATGACGCGAGCGGTATGCCTATTTACGGTCAGCCTCAGCCGATGATGTACGGTCAGCCGCCTGTTATAGGCTATGACGCAAACGGTATGCCGATTTACGGTCAGGTGCAGCCGATGATGTATGCCCAGCCGCAGATAATCGGATACGATGCAAGCGGTATGCCGGTATACGGTCAGGCACAGCCTCAGCCCCAGCAGATACAGGATATCCCTGTGCCACCGCAGCAGGGCGGTATGCCCGGAATGCAGGGAATGCAGGGTATGCCCGGAGCATACGGCGCTCAGCCGCAGGCTCCCAAGCCGCAGAAGCCCGAGCAGAAGGAAGAGCTCGTTGACGTTTCCGACGACTTCTGGAAGTTCTTCGACGGCGGAACTGCTACCAAGCACCGCGAGCCCGAGGACGATTTCTTCGGCAAATCCTCGCACAGCGGCGGAATGAATGACCTTTCCGCGTCCGGACTTGATATGGGCGGGCTCAGACGTCCCGAGAAAAAGAAGAACAACTACATGAACGATACTCCTGTTGTTGACGCGAAGAAGCTCGCACAGAACGACAGCGACAAGTTCAACAAGTTTTATATGCGTTCAACAGGCTCTGTGAACTCGTCTGACCTGAGTGCAGGCTCTGATGAAAGAAAGCACAAGGCTTATATGAAGGCTGCACAGGAAGTCGATGCGGATATGCTTTCTGCAAATACACAGAAGAAATCGCGCATAACCATGTACAGCGCCGGTCAGGCAGACCCCGATACGCTGGAGGCTTATACTCCTGAGCACAAAGAGGCTCTCATGGGTCAGGCTGAACGTGCGGTAGAGGCTTTGCCTAAAAAGGTCAATCCTTACGAAAGCGAGCTTGACAAGATCGAGCTGCCGGAGTATATGCAGGCTAAGAAGACCTCGCGCGAGGAGACGATAGAAATACCGGATCTTCCGCAGGTTGGAATAGAATAAGGTGATCCCGCGCATACAGTGCGGGAAAGCCAAAAATATGAAAGGAATGAGAAAAATGAAGAAGTTTTTCGAAGAATTCAAGACGTTTATCCTCAGAGGCAACATTGTTGAGCTGGCTATCGGTGTTATCATCGGCGGAGCCTTCAACGGTCTTGTAACATCTCTGCTGGATAACATCATTTCGCCAATAATCGGCTGCTTCAATGTTGGCGGATTCAACAGCATCCACATCAAGATCTGGAATGCTAACCTCTACATCGGTGCATTTATCACTGATGTTGTTAACTTCCTCATCATGGCTCTTGTTGTATTCCTTATGCTCAAGGGCGTAATGAAGCTGATGAGTCTTGCTAAGAAGGAGAAGGAAGCTGCTCCTCCGGAGCCTTCTAAGGAAGAAGTTCTCCTTACAGAGATCAGAGACCTTCTCAAAGAGCAGAACAAGAAGTGATCTTTTCTGTATCGACGGAATGATCTTATTCAACAAGAGGACCGGCTGGCGCTTTGCGCCGGTCGGTTTTGTTTTTTTGCCGGCGGGATTCGACGCATTTCTGTTGACAATGAGGAATATATGCTGTATAATTATAGTCAACGTCAAATCATTTTTTGCCGTTTGGTATATTATAAAATAATGGAGGTAAAAATATGAAATGTAATGCTTGCGGAGCTCCGCTCGATGACGACGCTGTGTTTTGCAGTCAGTGCGGCAGAAAGATAGAAGCTCCTGAAGATGTAATAGAAGCCGCTGCCGTTCCCGAGCCTGTTGACGAGAGCGCCGGCGTATACGAAGAGGTAAAGGATATGGTCAGCGCGGACGAGCCTGCTGATGAGCCGGCAGAGCCTGAAATCGAGCCCTCTGACGCTGTTGCGGCTATAGATGAAGCGCTCGAATCTCTTTCCATGAATGCTGAGGAGAGTATCCCCGAGGAGGTCGTTGTCTGGGACGAAGCTCCCGCGCATATCCCCCACGATATCCCGCTGCCCGAGCCCGAGGAAGCTCCCGCTCCCGAGCCGGTAAAAGCTCCGGAAGAGCCTGTATATGAGCAGCCTGCCGAGCCTGAGCCCGCGCCAGTGCGAGAGGAAGTGCCTCCACTTGTGAAGGCTCCCGCGTATGAAGCACCTCCGGCTTATAACGAGCCGCCGGCGAATGATGCGCCTCCCGCATACGGAGCTCCGCCTGTGTATAATGAACAGCCGGGATACGGTGCTCCTCCGGCGTATGAGCCGCAGGGCGGTTACAGAGCTCCCGAGCCGATGTACGAGCCGTATAACGAGCCTGTACCGGCAGCAGCTCCCGAGCGTACGAAGGTCGGAGCGCTCCGCATAACAGGAGCGAGCCTGATAGGCGTATTTGCGATGATATTCCTTATACTGCTCAGCCTTGCGTTCTGCGTGAAGCTCGGCGTATCGGGCGATATCCTCAAAAAGCGCACCGAGAACATGGACATCAACACCGTTCTCGACGCGGATTACAAGGGCAAGAGTCTTTCCGATGCGATTTATAATGAAGCTGGCTTCGGTGACGCTTCACACGGCAAGGTGAGCAAGTCCGAGTTCAGAACATACCTCTCGCAGACCGACCTGCTTGAATATACAGCGGGCTACATAAAGGATTACACCGACTATATCATGATAGGCGACAGCGCTGACCCCTCGGTCAATGCGAATGACCTTGCTGATTTCTTCGTTAATAATTCCGAGGTCGCAGACGCGAACTTCCAGTATAAAATGAAGATGTCGGATTACAACAAGATACGCAGCACCTTCGATGAAAAGGGAACTGCTGACAACTTCTCCCTCGATGAGTGGGGCGAGGAAATAAACTTCCGTCTGGAAAACACAAACTTCATTTTCTCATATGTCACACTCGGAATCGTCCTCGGACTTGTACTCGTGCTGCTGATATGGATAATCGTTGCAGTTGACAAGCACGGCAAGCACGTAACGGCTCTCTACGGAAGCATTTTCACATGGAGCGGACTTGTGGTCACTCTTGTGGGACTTGCAGTAGTTGCCGGAGCTTCCATAGCTCACGTAATAACAGGCGAGTTCATATTCTACCTGTGTGCGTCACTGCTTCTTCCGTTTGGCGTGTTCGCACTCTGCGTCGGAGCAGGAGAGCTGCTCATCGGCTTCATCTTCAAGCGTATCCGCCGCGGTATCCGCAACAAGGAAAAGAGAAACAAGGCAGTTGAAAAGGCTCTTGCCGGAACTGCTGTATAATATAAGTGCTTATGAAGCGCAAAGGAAAATCTCCTTTGCGCTTTTTCTTTTGCTGAATATTCAGACGTGAATGCGATATACTATCCGTGAACGGAGGTGCTTTTATGGCAGAGTATATTTCACGCGGAGTTTTCCGCCTGAATACGCATATAGGAGTTGAGAGCCACGCAGCGGTAGTCGGCAAAAAGGAGGGCGAGGGCCCGC
This sequence comes from Ruminococcus flavefaciens, assembly GCA_002350065.1. Taxonomy (GTDB): domain Bacteria; phylum Bacillota; class Clostridia; order Oscillospirales; family Ruminococcaceae; genus Ruminococcus; species Ruminococcus flavefaciens_N. The sequence continues at coordinate 6,064 of DEDQ01000011.1, read as the reverse complement.
TCGGGAAATGCTTTGACGAGGTCATAGAGGACGACCACTTCGGCAGGAATACGTGGGAGCAGGCTGAGAGCCGCTTTCAGCTCGAAGCGATAAGCCTCGCGATACGCAGGGCGGGGCTCGTCAAGGAGGATATAGATTCCGTGTGCGCGGGCGACCTGATAAACCAGTGTACGGGCTCGACTTACGGCTTGCGTGAGCTTGAGATACCTTTTCTCGGCATTTACGGAGCCTGCTCGACAATGGCGGAGGGACTGATAATATCGGCTCTGCTCGCAGACAGCGGAGCTTCAAAGCGTGCGGCGGTTGTGACCTCGTCACATTTCTCGACGGCTGAAAGACAGTTTCGGGCTCCGCTTTCCTACGGCGGACAGCGCACTCCTACCTCGCAGTGGACGTGTACAGCAGCCGGAGCAGCGATACTCACACGCGGAGCAGGAGATGTCCGTGTGGCGGGAGGCTGTATCGGCAGGATAGCTGACCTCGGCGTGAGCGATATCACGAATATGGGCGGAGCTATGGCTCCGGCTGCTGCTTCTGCTATTATAAGGTATCTTACAGCGACGGAGACTTCTCCCGCGGACTATGACCTCATCGTTACCGGAGACCTCGGAAAAGTCGGGAGCGAGCTCCTCGGCGAGCTCATGCTCCGCGACGGGTATGATATATCCCGCCAGCACCGCGACTGCGGGGCTATGATATACTACAACAAGGCTCAGGACACGCACTGCGGAGGTTCGGGCTGCGGGTGCAGTGCGAGTGTGCTCTGCGGACATTTCCTGCCCATGCTCGAACACGGTGAAGCTGAGAATATACTTTTTGTTGCGACGGGAGCTCTGATGTCGGTGATGTCGCTCCAGCAGGGCGAAAGCGTTCCGGCGATAGCTCATCTTGTACACTTCAAAGGAGGAAAAAATGATACTTGACCTTGTAAAAGCCTTCGTTGTCGGAGGAATAATTTGCGCATTCGGACAATTCCTTATAGATTATACAAAATGGACACCCGCAAGAATACTGACTGGATACGTGATATGTGGTGTATTACTATCTGTATTACAAATTTACGAGCCAATTTTAAATTTTGCCGGAGCGGGAGCTTCTGTCCCTTTGACGGGCTTTGGACATCTTCTGGCGACAGGAATTTCTGAAGAAATCAAAAACGCCGGCGCAAACGGCGTAATATCGGGAAATTTAAAGGCTGCCTCCGGAGGCTTGACGGCGGCACTGCTCTCGGGGCTGGCGGCGTCATTCATATTTCGTTCAAAAAGCAAGTCCTGAGTTGGCAGATTTATACAATGAGGGGAAGGTTTTTTCTACGTTTGAAAACTGTATAATTATCCTTTCTGTATTGACTTTTGAGGATACTTGTGGTATAATATAATCAAGATAAAGATAGAGAAAAGGAATTGGAACCTTTTAAAACCTTAGAGAGAAATCCAGAATAAAGGAGGATGTATTATGAAAAGTATGAGATTCTTAGCTACTACTATAGCAGCAGTTATGACAGCGGTTATGGCGTCCACAATGATGGTGAATGCATTCGCAGCAGGTCCCGGAATGGGTACAACAGGTGAGTGCAATGAATATGATATATCCGGTATAGACCTCGAGAATGCAGCTGTTAAGCCTACATTGTCACTCAGCCGCATAGAGCTCCCCCTCAACGAGGCTCGGGAAAACAATATCGTTACTATCGAACTCACAGTTTCCGGCGCTAACGAGCAGTACGCCTCCACAGGTCTCCACATCAGCTACGACGAGAGACTCGACATCGTGATGAACAAGAAGAACAAGTGCGCTACATTAGGTCCCGCTGGTGAGTACCTTATGACAGGCGTAAGAAAGGGTCTCTACCCCAACGATTTCTTCGTATACAGCGCAGCTGAAGGCAACTTCGGATGCGACGGCGTTCTCTGGACATTCCAGTTACAGCTTCCCGAGAACATCGAAGTTGGCGACAAGTTCCCCGTTGAGATACTCTACAGAAACGAAAACGGAAATAACGACTCCTTCAAGAACATAGAAGGACAGGGCAATGAGATATGCGACCAGATGGAAGCTTGGGTTTTCACAAATAGTATAGAGCAGGGCTACATAGAGATAACTGAACCAGTTGTTCAGGAAGACCCCATTGAAGCTCACCTCGGCGATATCGACGGCGATAACAAGATAAACGCTTCTGACGCAACAAGAATACTCGGCGCTTTCTCAGCACTCTCCACAGGCGGTGATACAGGCTTCACAGAAGAGCAGCTCGCATGGGCAGACGTCAACAAGGATAAGAAGGTTGACGCTAAGGACGCTACAGTAGCTCTCGGTTACTACGGCTACACATCTACAGGCGGTACAGCTACTATATCTGAGTTTATAGCACAAGGTTTATAATAGATATCGCAGAATAGAAAAAATGAGTACATAAGCAGGTCCCCCTGAAAGGTCAACCTTCCGGGGGGACTTACATTTAAAGA
>DEDQ01000011.1:1500-3464 GCA_002350065.1 Ruminococcus flavefaciens | reverse complement strand
CCATAACGAGCAGCGTTGATGCTTTTTATATTGAACGTTCACGTTCGATTTTTTCTGCGAGCTCGTTGAGGTAGACCCAGCGTTCCATTTTTTCCTCGAGCTGAGCCTCAAGCGAGCTTTTGAGGTCGGAGAGCTCCTGCAGCTTTACGTAGTCCGAGGAGTTCTTGGCAATTTCCTTTTCAGCGTCGGCTATCTGCTCTTCAAGCGAAGCGATATCGCTGTCGATAGTGGCGTATTCTCTCTGCTCCTTGAACGAGAAGCGGGCTTTGCGCTCGCCGGAGGGAGTACGCTCCTTTTTTTCCTTTTTCTTAGGTTTGGGAGCATTATCTCTTTCCTCGCCGGAGACCTTTTCGGCGTAGTCGGAATAATTTCCGTTGAAGCGTGTACACTGTCCGTTTTTGAACTCGAATATCTCCGAGGCGGTCTTATCGAGGAAGTATCTGTCGTGCGAGACCGCGATAACGGCTCCGCTGAAGCTTCTGAGGTAGTCCTCGAGAATGGTCAGGGTCGTGATATCGAGGTCGTTCGTAGGCTCGTCGAGGAGAAGTATATTCGGCGCCTGCATGAGTATTTTCAGCAGGTAGAGCCTTTTTCGCTCGCCGCCCGAGAGCTTTTCGATGCGGTTCCACTGGAGCTCGGAGTTGAACAGAAAGCGTTCGAGCATCTGTGAAGCCGTAACAGTTCCGTCCGGAGTGCGGACGATGTCGGCGGTCTCGCGTATGTATTCAATAACGCGGAGGGTTGGGTCCATTTCCTCGCATTCCTGCGAAAAATAGCCGATATTGACAGTGTCGCCGAGGACTATCCTGCCGGAATCGGGCATTATCTGTCCGCAGAGCATTTTCAGGAAAGTGCTTTTTCCGGCTCCGTTAGAGCCGACAATGCCTATACGTGCATCGCGAGAGATGATGTACGAGAAGTCGGTTATGAGCGGTTTGCCGTCTATGGATTTGCTGATGTTTTCGATCTCAATAGTCTTTTTGCCGAGACGAGATGATACCGACTGCATAGCGACGCTTTCCGCCTGAACCGGAACGTCGCGGTTTTTCAGCTCCTCGAAGCGTTCAATCCTGTCCTTGGATTTAGTGCCGCGGGCTCTTGCGCCGCGGCTTATCCATTCAAGCTCGCGCCGGTATAGCGACTTTGCCTTTCTTTCGGCGTCTTCTGCATCGGCTTCGCGCTGAGCCTTCTGCAGCAGGTGCTCGCTGTAGCTGCCCTCGCAGCAATAGAGCTTTCCGCGGTCTATCTCGACTATCCTGTTGCATATCCTGTTGAGGAAGTAGCGGTCGTGGGTGACCATTACGATAGCTCCGCGGTATTTCAGCAGCAGGTCTTCGAGAAGCTGTGAGGTCTCGTTGTCGATGTGGTTGGTAGGTTCGTCGAGAAGCAGTACATCGCTCGGCTGTATCAGTGCAGAGGCGATACCTGCACGGCGCCGTTCGCCTCCGGAGAGGGAGCTTATGTCGCGGTCGCAGTCCTGCAAGCCGAGCTTGCCGAGTATAGACCTCGCCTCGTATTCCTTCGAGCTTCGCAGGTCGTTCGGCAGATGAGCGAGCACCTGTTCGATAAGTCTGCCGCTGTCGTCGAATTCCGGTATCTGCGGCAGATACGAAACGCGAATGCCGTTTGTACGCGTAACAGAGCCGCTGTCGGAGGAGGCAGCTCCGGCGAGTATTTTCAGGAGCGTGGATTTTCCTGTTCCGTTTATGCCGACGATGCCGACCTTGTCGCCCTCATTCAGGAAGAAGGAAACATCGTCGAGGACTTTTCGCTCCATATAAGTCTTTGAAATATTCTGGGCTGATAGTAGTATCACGTTATTTCTCCTTTAAAAAGCATGATTATATTATACATTAAAATCTGCCGCATTGCAACCTCCGGAAAATGTTGCCGGAGAAGTTGAAATATCCGCTGCGGTGTGGTATAATAGAAGCAAGCTTAAGGCAACACTGCACAAAGACCGC
>DEDQ01000011.1:0-1377 GCA_002350065.1 Ruminococcus flavefaciens | reverse complement strand
GTGCGGTATTGCCTTAAACTTTTTACGAGAATCATTCCGAGGAGGTATATCACATGAAAATGACATCAGCACAGGCAGCAAAGCTGCTTCGTCAGCTTAACGACGAGCTCCGCAACCTGACAGTCCGCGAGGAGAACTCAAGAAGCTTTCTTGCTTCTCTCGGAGAAGACCCCGAATCTGTACGTCCGGCATACGTCTATGCTGAAATGCAGAAGCAGCAGGCTGAGCTCGAGCAGAAGATACGCAAAGTAAAGCACGCGATAAACGTTTTTAATGCGACAACTGTGATACCTGAATTCGGCTTCACGATAGACGAGATGCTTGTCTACCTGCCTCAGCTCACCCGCCGCTTCAACAAGCTTTCGGTCATGGCGGACGCTCTGCCGAAGGTGCGCGAGAACGCTGCATTCGGAAGGGGAAATACGATAGTCGATTACCGCTATGCAAACTATGATATCGAACAGGTAAACGCCGACTACAGAGAGACCTCCGCAGAGCTTGCAAGAGCGCAGACAGCTCTCGACCTGATAAACAATACCGCAGAATTTGATATCGAGATATAAGAGCTTTTCCGTTTACAGAGCTCACACTTTTCTTGATGACTTGAATGTGTTTAATGTTGAAGTTGTCCGTTATTGCTTATTCTTTTGGTTTGTAAATGTACAGTGTTATGTAAGTCAGCCGAAAAATGCATTTTTTAGTGAGACTGTAATAAAAACTTGAATGGCAGCTGAAGTTCGGTTTCAGGCTGCCATTTTTTTATTTTATGAGATATGCCCTGCACGGAGCTCCGTCGCAGCCTCCGAGTGAGAGCGGAGCCGCACTCAGGAAATAACGTCCCTCAGGTATGTCCGTGAGCACTATTCCTTCAAGGAGGACTACCTCCGCACCGAGGAGTATCAGGTGGACTTCCTTGGGAGCGTTTTCCGGTCCTACAGTCTGACTTTCGTTTCCGATGAGCTTAATGCCTGCCGCCGCGAATACTCTGGCGGCTTCCGCAGTAACAGTGGCTTTGCCCGCGATGAGTATGCGCTCAGCAGCGTTTGCTGTCCTTGCCTTTTCCATTATCGCAGAGGCGTCAGCCGCAGTGACATCTCCGTTGCAGCGGGCAAGGAAACAGTCGCCGACGAAAGGCTCGAGTCCCATTTTTTCGACAGTTTTTCCGTCCTCGAGGAAGTGGTAGGGAGCGTCGATATGAGTCCCGTTGTGGGCGCACATTGAAAACTCGGTCAGATTGCAGACGTCCCCGTCCGCGGTGCTCATAAGGCTTTTTCTGTGCGGAGAAGGGTCGCCGGGGAATATTTTTGAGGAAAAGACCTCCTGTGAAATATCGATTATCATATATTTACCTCACTATAAAAACAGGGAGCGGCTTTA
>DEDQ01000045.1:30908-32018 GCA_002350065.1 Ruminococcus flavefaciens | reverse complement strand
GTGCAGCAGTTATGAGCATCATAGAAACAGCCAAAAGGAACCGCCTTGATGTTTACGGCTATCTGCTGCATCTGCTGACAGTTCTCCCTGAATGGGGAGCTTCTCCCACAGACGAACAGATCAAAAGCGTTATGCCGTGGAGTATGGCTCTGCCTGCTTACTGCAAACAAACATACAGTGAAATACAGTAAGCGTTACTCTGTTGCATACAGTTTTAGTTACGAGGTGCAATAAATGGAACATCACGATCTCGATATAACCCAATTCCAAAAGAATCAAAACCACTATTCATCAACGAGCCATGGTTGATCGACAGGTCTCTTCAATGGATACAGGAAACCGGCTACCTCGGCTAAGGTCTATCTTGCCGTTGGGCTGCCAATCACATGGGTAGGCAGACAGCGTGAGAGCGTGGATTTCAAATATGAGGACAAACTCTACTCCGTCCACATCATCGGGTGCTATGTTTATCCGCAGGGGTGCGGGTGTCCGGTGGACACCTCTGCGAAGCAGAAGCACCGACCGAGGCGACAGCCGAGACCGCCGCCGTTGTGGAGAAACTGAACGAGATGACAGGCCTGAGCATGATGCCGATATCGGCAACGGAACGGTTAACATCATTTTCGTGAGTAACAAGCGTGTCATCAACACCAAGACCTACACCGAGAAAATGGGTGACTCCCCACGGGGTGGGGAGATGTTCCGAAGGGGCAGAGGGGACGGGCGCCGGTTAGGCGTGAACCAGTGCGTGAAAGCTGCGTCCAATGCGATGATGAACAAGCTGGGTGTGACCGTGGACGAGACGATTATTCAGAGCATGATCCGCTATGGAAAGGCAGACATTGACAGTGAATATGCTGAGGTACTCCGTCAGGCGATTGCTGAGTACGCCGAGGATATTTTCGCTCTGCTACGCAAGTATGAGTATGACCCGAAGATGATGCGCCTTTACATCACGGGCGGCGGCGGAAAACTCATCGAGAATTTCGGGAATTATGATAAGGATAGAGTTACTATCATCGGAGACATTTGTGCATCGGCTAAGGGCTATGAATATTTCGCAGTTGAACAGTTTAAAAAGGAGGAGAAGAAATGAGCAAGGTTCTGACT
>DEDQ01000045.1:29025-30766 GCA_002350065.1 Ruminococcus flavefaciens | reverse complement strand
ATGAAGTACAGTAAAGAATTCAAAGAAGAAGCATTAAAACTTTCAGACGAGATTGGACTGTTGCTACAGGAGATGAGCTTGAAGCTGCATCAGCGTTTTATTCAAATTACAAGGTTATCTTGACAGTTAGAATTGTTGGAAGGCCTACATCCGAGACATCAGATTATATCATTTATACGAATGCCAAATTGAACCCTGCATATTACGAATAACCACACAAAAAACGGCTCCCGGAAGTAGAGATCAACTTCCGGGAGCCGTTTGCGCAGTATGCATTCAAGCCTATGCGCACAAAAAGCTATGTATTTATAAACAAAGGCTCTGCGGAAAGGGAGCTCTATCCGCAGAGCCAAAATGTTGCAGGGTAAAGATCAGACATACTTTTCAAATATCTTCATGATCTCAGCAGCCTGTTGAGCGGAGATACCTTCAACGCATCTGATCTGGCTTTCGATCTCTTCAATGGGAGCATCAGCCAGATTTTCGCAGAGGGTAATTGCGAGGACGTCATCGGAATAGTTGCTTTTAACAAAGTAGTCAACGGTTTCGACTCGTCTGTAAACGCCGTCATCGCCGAGCTGACGTGTAACGAGGCGGAGGGTCTGTGTGCCGTTTTTATACTCTTCGATAAGCCGTTCCCTGTTAAAGGTTGAGGCGAAGATATCGCGGTCATCGGGGTGCATACTGCTTGCGCCGTGGACAATCAGTTCATCGAATACGCCGGTAGAGGGGCAGGAGGTAGTGGTAAAATTCTCATAAGCCATCATATAGAAGCTGTTTCTCGTCAGGTTAGTGAAGATAACGAGTGGATATCGGCGGAAAATGGCGTCGATAAGAAGGTTCATAGTACCGGCTGAGCTTTGTGCCTGCAGGACATCAGTAGCTTCTTCCATGACCTTATGCTCCATACATAATTTCAGGTACTCTTCCTCCGGCATAGGCTTTGCGAAGAGGTATCCCTGTATGCGGTTGCAGTCGCAGCTGCGGAGGAAACCGAGCTGTTCTTTTGTTTCGACGCCCTCGGCGACAGTTTTCATATGCAGTCTGTGAGCGAAAGTGAAGATGCTTTCGAGGACGATCCGTTCCTTTTCATCTTCGCAGTTGTGGCTGAGGAGTGACTTGTCTATTTTCAGGATATCTACTGGTATATCCTTAACGAACTGCAGTGAGGAGAGACCGCTGCCGAAATCATCGATAGCGACCTTGAAGTCGGCGTCACGAATGGAAGTTATCCAAGGGAGGAGTGAGCTTTCATTGCCGATCATGGCGGATTCTGTGATCTCGATCATAATAAGGGGATGAGGCAGCTCATACTTGTCGACTAAAGCGGACAGTTTCTCAGCGAAGTTGGCTTCTTGGATATGTCTGCGTGAGAAGTTGACAGATATCGGGAATTGCGGCATAAAGTTCTGTTTCACAAGTGTTTTGCAGGAGAGCTCGCAGACGTACCAGTCGATATCCATTATGAGGTCGGATTCTTCAGCAACAGGGACGAAGAAAAATGGTGAGATAACAGTACCGTCGGGCTTGACCCAGCGTACAAGAGCTTCAGCGCTTTTCATCTGTCCGGTGATAGTATCGTATTTGGGCTGATAAAAAGCAGTTAATTCGCCTGAGTTTAAAGCTGTGCGAATATCTGATTCTGTGTATTCCGCATTATTAGCCACAATGTTCACATCCTCTCAGAATGATTTAAGGCAATACCGCACAAAGATTGTGCTGAAGATGCGCCGTGAGATTT
>DEDQ01000045.1:19249-28924 GCA_002350065.1 Ruminococcus flavefaciens | reverse complement strand
TTGTGCGGTGTTGCCTTAATATCCCATATCATTTACATCTGGTGACATAGTGTATATGCAGGGATCTCACCATACATTATAGCACAAAACGAATGATAATTCAAGTGTTTGGTGAATAAAATTTATGCTGAATAGCCAAAATGACGAGAGATAGCAGAAACCGCAGTAATTGCGGCTGCGGACGGGATCAGTGAAAAGCCGGGAGGGCAGAAACTGCGATATGCTCAAAGTTTCAGAGAACACATTATGCGCATTGTACATTGACTTTCGGTTCATAATGTCGTATAATAAGTATATACAAAGTTTATATAGCCGGGCGCGGCATAGTAAAAAAGCGGGAAGCTTTCAGGAGCCGTGAACGGAAAAACCACAGTGTGTATCAGAGCATTCAGTTAACGAATGTGGGAGCGCGGCACCCGGAGCAGGCTTTGCCGCAGCCTCCACAGACAAGGAGATGAGCGATGTGACGGGCATGATATATAATAATTCCTATGATATAGCCGCAGTGATGCTGAGTGTCTGCTGCATCTTGTACTTTGCGATGACGAAGCGCATCAAGCACTTTAAGCACACTTTGTACGCTATTCTTTGCGGCTGTGTCTTTACCGGAAGCCTGAGCAACATCTCAGCCGGAGCTTTTGCAGCAGCGGGATACCCGTTTGCAGCGAATATCGCAATCAATACATACTTTTTTGTCAATGTGCTGACGATGTGCATATTCGGACTGTACATTCAGTGTATCAGCGGATATCTTATGAACTGGCACAAAAAGAATTATATATTTTACAGTATCCCTGCGGCGGTCACAGCGCTGCTGATAGCGGCGAATTTTTTCCTGCATTTCCTGTTCTACTATGATGCAGACTGCAATTATACCCGTGGAAAAGCATTTCTGCTTTTGCATTTTCTTAGTGCGATGTATCTTATCCAGACGATAGCAGGGCTTCTGAAAAATGTCGTATTCATACCCAAGAGGAAGGTAGGCTGTCTGCTTTCGGGACTTGGAGTAGTAGTAGCCGGTATCGTTATACAGATGATTTTCCGCCAGCTTCAGATACAGCTTTTTACAGAAGCGCTCATGCTGACGCTGATGGCGATAGTTTTTGAGAATGCGAGTCTTGAAGTTGACCCCGACCTGAATGTTTACAAGCGAAAGGAATTTCTTGACTACTACAAAACGGCGTGCGACCTGAAAAGAGAGATGACGCTTATCGCTGTCTCGCTTGTAAACACAGAGCAGCTTCTCAGCACGCTTTCCGGCGAAGAAAAGGCAGCGGCATTCCGTAGTGTCTGCGAAAAGCTGTCAAAAAAGGTAGGACATCACAATGTCTATGCATACAGCGCGGAAAAGTACGCAGTGATGCTGGACAGAAGCAGCGTCAAGGATTACAGCATCGTAGAAAACGACTTCCTTATCGCGCTGGAAGCGATGTTCAATCAAAGCTGGTCTGTCGGTGAAAAGAAGGTTTACTTCAATGCATTGGTAACGGTAATACATCTTCCGGACGATGTAGACAGTGTTACGCTGGATTCTGTATTCCACCGTGGCAGGAATCTGAATTTTACGGATTCCAACGTAGTGCTGCGCGACCACAAGGACGTAGATATCCTCCGCAAGCGCACGAGGATGCTCAATGCTGTACGGCGAGCCTGTGAGAACCGGTCATTCCTCGTATATTATCAGCCGATATGGTCAGTTGATACTCAGTCTATCGTTTCGGCGGAGGCGCTTGTCAGAATGGACGACCCGGAGCTTGGCTTCATACCGCCTGATGAATTTATAAGTGCGGCTGAGGAATACGGACTCATCTCAGCACTTGGCGAGATAGTGCTGGAGAAGGTCTGCGAATTCTGTGCAGATTATCACCCCGAGCAATACGGCATCGAGTGGATAGAGCTGAACGTTTCGCCGTATCAGCTCGGCGACGCGAATATAGTGCAGAAATTCGCAAGGATACTGCAAAAATACAATATACCCGTCTCGTTTATAAATCTCGAGCTGACCGAGACTGTAGACGTATTCCGGAACGGCATTTTCGAGGAGACCCTGAAACAGCTTCGGGAATATGGCTTCACATTTTCTATGGACGATTACGGAACAGGCTATTCCAATCTTGCGAATCTCATGTCCAACAACTACAGAACGGTAAAGATAGACAAGTCGCTGCTCTGGAAGGCGACGGATCAGGAGGGCATGGATTTCCTGATGATAACGGTGAATCAGCTTAAATCTATCAAGCTGCAGGTATTGCAGGAGGGCGTAGAGACGAAGGAGCAGCTGGACATCATCACATCGTTCGGCGGAAATCTGATACAGGGCTATTACTTCTCAAAGCCGCTTCCTGACAGGGAATTCATCGCCTACTGCAAGAGACTTGCAGGCTGACAAAGACGATACATGACAAGGATAATATGAAAACTGCGTCAGAACGCAGATATTCCGGCGCAGGAAGGAGTTTTTATGGATTTTCAGAAGGTTGCAGACAGCTACTATCCAATGACAAGCATCTTATCCGTTGAAAAAACTCCGGACGGTAAATGCGGTGAGATACGTATCGTTGCAGGCAACAGGAAATACATCGAAGTCATAGAGCATCCGAAATACGAGGTCGTTCGCGGTATGCGAATGACAGGTGATATCAAGTTTATCCCCAACTCGCTGTATTCAGATTACATACCGAAGGACCCGAATTTTGAAGACATCTGCTACAGGGCGGCAGTATTGAAGGAGCCTATCCACACATTTGTTCACCCGAGCAAGCTTGATATGTGGTTCAATGTGTTTGTGATACCGCTTGATTATGAGGAAGGCAACACATACTACTGTGCATATTCGACTCAATTATCGGATGCAGCCCGTGTTTGTCTGACCTCCTCTCATTCACCGGGAGCCTCTGACGAGGTGCTGCGCACCTGTATAAAGCTTCACGGCACAAAGGATTTCAGCTCGACGCTTTCGGAAGTCGTGCACGATATCCGTGAGCTGTGCAAGGCGGAGGTATGCACGATAATGCTTCTGAATCCAAGCAACGGCACCTGTTCGATACTTGCGAAAAGCGTCAGGGAAAAGAGCACGCTGAAAACGGCGACGGATTTCATCAATTTTTATGACCTTGCCTTATCGTGGCTTGAAACGCTTGGCGAGAGCGACTGCATCATCATCAAGGACGAAGACGACATGAAGTACATCAGCGAGGTCAACCATATGTGGTGGCAGACGCTTGATGAAGCGGGCGTAAGGAGCGTAGTTATGTTCCCGCTCCAGTACAACGGCGAGATAATGGGATTTATCTGGGCGACGAATTATGATACAGACATGGTATTCCAGATAAAGGAGATACTTGAGCTGACAACCTACTTCCTGTCCTCGCAGATAGCGAATTACAACATGGTCAAGCGGCTGGAATTTTTCGGATTCACGGATATCCTGACGGGCGTACAGAACAGAAACGCCATGAACAACCGCGTAACCGGCATCGTAAACGGAGAGGAATACATTTCCGTTCCGTTTGGAGTCATATTCACTGACCTGAACGAATTAAAGACGATGAACGATACACAGGGCCACAGCGCAGGAGACATTCTGCTGAAAAAGGCAGGTATCCTGTTGCAGGAGATATTTGTAGAAGACGAGATATACCGTGCGGGCGGAGACGAATTTGTAGTTATCGTAACAAACTGCACGGAAGAAGGATTTTATAAAAAGGTAGAGGCGCTGCGGGCGCATATGGATATGTCGAATGATGTGAGCCTTGCTGTCGGATGCAATTATGTAACATCTGGCTGTGATATCAGGGCAGCGATGAGAGTGGCAGACGAGAATATGTACACAGACAAGAAGGAATACTACGAGAGACACCCGAAAAGCGACAGACGCAGTGAGTCGCGGGATTGAACGGAGAGGAGCGCCTTATGGATAAAGAAAGGGAATATCGTTTTCTGAAGCTTTATGAGCAGCTTGCTTCGCTAACGCAGATAGTAAATCAAAAGCCGGAAATACCGCAGATAGAAGCACTGCTGAACGAGATATCCGCGATGTTCAGGCTTGCAAAGGGCGTAACGCACTTTTATAAGAATCCGGGCGATGAGCAGCAGGGCATCGGCGAGACTATGTGCAGCTATGACATTGGAGCGGAGAATATCAAGCCGGTGCATAAGGTGCGATTTGTTACAAAGCTGATGTCTATTTCCACCATGACGGTGTACATGACCGAGGACGAGGAGCCTCTCACAGACGAGGAGCTTATCAAGGTAGACCTCACGATGCGCACAGCTCTTGCATTTGTCAGCCGCAACAGACTTCAGGTCATCGCGGAGGAGCTTGCCTTCTTTGACGATATGAAATTCCGCAATATCCGCAGCTTTTTCAAATTCCTCGCATGGAACAGCAAGCCCGGTGATTTCAACGGAATGGCAGCCATACAGTACAATCTTCGTCACTTTGCGCTTGTGAACGAAGAATTTCAAAGAGCAGGCGGTGACATGGCGCTGAAAAACCACTATCAGCACATAGATAGCGTTATCGGCAAAAGCGGCATAGTATCAAGGCTTGGCGGAGACACATTCGTATGCATCTGCAAGCAGACTGACCTGCCTGAGCTGCTTGAATATCTTAATGATGCAGTCGTGCTGGTAAATCCGAACGGAAAAACGGTGCATATCTCCACTTGTGCAGGCGTATTTCAGATACCTGACGGATATACGGTCAATGTACCGAACGACATCATGGGCAAGATAATGCAGGCATACCAGATAGCCAAAGTCGGCGCACAGGGCAACATAGTGTTCTATTCCGACGTGATGCTGTCCGAGAAGGAACGTGCAAGGAAGATACAGAAAATGCTGCCGGAAGCGCTGAGCAACGGCGAGATACACGTATTCTACCAGCCGAAGGTCAATATTATTACCGGAGAGATATGCGGCGCAGAAGCGCTCTGCCGCTGGTTCCATGAGGGACAGATAGTCCCGCCCATGGATTTTATCCCTGTTCTCGAGGAAACGAGCGATATATGCAAGCTTGATTTCCATATGCTGGAGCAGGTATGCGGGCATCTGCGGAAATGGCTTGACGGCGGAAAGAAGCCGGGACGCATATCCGTAAACTTCTCACGGCGGCATATGACGAATGCGCAGCTTGTTGACGACATAATAGAGATAATCGACAGATATAACGTACCGCATAAATACATAGAGATAGAGCTTACCGAAACCACCACAGACGTGGAATTCAAGGACTTGAAGCGTGTTGTCGAGGATTTGCAGGAGCATGGCATATGCACATCTGTAGACGATTTCGGCATGGGTTATTCTTCACTGAATCTGATACGAGTTGTTCCGTGGAACGTTCTGAAGGTAGACAGGATATTTGTGCCTATGGACAACGAATCCAAGGACAGTATCCGCAGTGTAATGTTCAAATATGTAATAGCAATGGCGAAGGAGCTGGGACTTGAATGTATCATTGAGGGCGTCGAGACCCGTGCCCAGCTCGAAATGCTGAGAGATATCGGCTGTGAGGAGGTACAGGGATACCTGTTTGATAAGCCTCTGCCGCTTGACGAGTTTGAAAAAAGGCTTGATATGGAGAGATACGATATCTCATAAGACCGGATAGCATACGGAATGACCGTCTGTCCTGCATAGTTTCTCAGCATGGAGGAGCTTGCAGGGCGGGCGGTCATTTGACAGAATAACGGTACATTGAGCGCATAAAAACTGTTGACTTTTGACGTGATTATTAATGTCTGCTCAACAACTCAGAAATGCCTTTATAGAGCTTTTTAAAGGCATTTCTGAGTTGTCAAAGTGCAAGAAAAATAATAGCTTTTATGATTTTTCTTGCACTTTGTTTTGCCCTTTAGGGCAAAATGAGCTTGACATAAAGAAATGTGCTGCGCAAATTCCCTTTTATATATTAAGAATTTGCGCTCCCCGAACGAAGTTCGGGGCAATAACCGCCTGACGGCGGTTATTGAGTGCACATTTATTATTGAGTTTATGATTCGTTGTGAAAACTCCCGAAATTGAGCTGTGAATTGTGTAATATATTCCGAAATAAAGGTAAATTGATTGACAGTGGAATGTATATGTGCTATAATATAGTAGTATATCATAGGCATATTGTATCTGCCTGAAGAGGAGGTGCATGAATGGGAAAGGAAACAAAAAAATCAGGAGCAGACGGCGTTCGCGCAATAGAGCTGCAATACCGCGTGATAAGGGAGATATCCACCGGACAGGCGGCTGCATTCCAGACACAGACGCGGCTGAATTCGCCTAAACTCGGAGTGCTTACACCTGATAAATTCCGTGATGTAAGCGAGATAACGAATCAGGCGGTCAGGCTTTTCATGCTTGAGCTGATACAGGCTCTTGAAGCCCATAACACCTTTGTTGAGCGCGAGCTGAATTTCAACTGGATATCGCTGTATATGCCGGTAAAGTTCCTGAAGGAGCCGAGAGCGGAAAAGACGCTGCTGGAATACTTCTCGCGGTATAACGTACCCACGAGCCGCATATGCTTTGAATTATCAGAAAAGCTGCTTGAAGAGACCGACGGACAGGTCTCCACGGTCATACAGCAGATGCGCAACCGCGGCTTTCACTTCATGCTCACGAATTTCGGAGGCAATACCTGCCCTATGATGCGCCTGTCGGATTTTTCAGTAGACTATGTAATGCTGAGTCCGGAGGTATCCAACTACATTGGCAAGGGCGAACGCTCTGACAATGCGGTAAAATCAATAATCGGCTTCGTAAACGAACTGGGAGCAGAACCAGTCGCGGACGGAGTTTTCAACAGCCATCAGGCAGAAACGCTCTATTCATTCGAGTGTGCCTACTGTGCAGGAAGTCTTTCCGGCAAGTACATGGCTGAAAGGTACGTCAGAAGAAGGTCTGACGGTGAATAAATATATGAATGGGGGTCTCTTTTATGGCAGACGAAGAGAAGATCAGAGACGTCCTTGAACTGAGAAGAACGACGAAAGAGGTCAAGCGGCATTTTGTACTTATGAGAGTGCTTGCACTGCTTGTTATCATACTTGTGCTGATAGTGGCGATAGCGTATGCGATATCGTACTTTTACGACAAATTCGGAAGCTTTACCGTAAAGGTGAACAAATACGACATGATACAGCAGGGCTTAACTCTTTCTGAAACGCCGGAATATGACAAGGCGAACGCTGTTCTGAATGCGGATATCGTATATGATATCACAAATATCAGCGGCGAGGACCTGCCGGATAATCTTGACATGGTAAACGGAAGTCATAACGGCGACGATTATATCGCTTACACATTCTATCTTATTAATTCAGGCGACGATACGATAAGCTATAAAGGCGAAATGAATATTGAAAACGTAACGAAGGACGTTGATGAGGCTGTTCGCATCGCTGTATACAAGAACGGACAAAAGACGGTATACGGCAAGACGAAATCGAACGGCGGAGGAAAGGAAAGCGATTGTGACAGCGAGTTTCTCTCATCTTCGATAGTGATGAGGACAGAGGGAACAGAGTTCAAACCCAAGGAAAAAGACAAATACACCGTCGTAATATGGCTCGAAGGAAACGATCCCGACTGCCTTGACAACATCGTCGGCGGAACGCTGAAGCTCAGCATGGACTTCAAGATAGTTGAAACTACATAAATTCAAAGGAGTAAGAAACATATGAAGAAGGCATTAAGGGTCGGAATGAACGTGCTTGCGTGGATCGTGCTGATACTCGCGCTTTTGATAACAATAATGGTATTTTCTTCCGGAAGGAACAATGGAGTAGCGAATCTGTTCGGCTTTATCCCGATGACAGTCGAGTCAGACTCAATGAAACCGACATTCAGCAAGGGCGACCTCATCATCTGCAAGCAGGTAGACGATGTAAACGCGCTCAGCAAGGACGACGTTATCACATTCTGGACTATCATCGACGGCAAGCGCGTAAAGAATACCCATAGAATTGTTTCCGTCGAGGACGAAAACGGCGTCAAGAGCTACATCACACGAGGCGATAACAACTCGATAGACGATTCAGTACCGGTATACACAAGCGATATCATCGGCAAATGGACTAAGGTAAAGCTTCCTGTATTCGGAAAGGTACTTGATTTCATACGTACAAAGACAGGCTTCTTTGTATGCATCGTAATACCGATGGCGATATTCTTCCTGTTCGAGCTTTACAAGTTCATCGTAACGCTGGTCGAGGTAAAGCGTCCGCAGGAGCCCGAGCTTGACGAGGAAGAGATAAAGCGCCGTGCGATAGAGGAATATCTCGCATCGCAGAAAAAAGAAGAGACTTCCGAAAAGCCGGCTGAGCCTGAGCCCGTGAAGGAGGAGCCTGCAAAGGAGACTCCCACAGAAGAGACTCCCGCAGAGGAAGCGCCTGCTGAGGAAGCCGCCTCCGCAGAAGAAACAGCCGAAGCTGTTCCGGCGGCAGAAAATGCCAACGAATAAACGATCCCGCTGATATGAAACGGCGGCGTGCTGAACAGCACGTAAATGGAGCAAATTATGAACGGATTCCTGAAATGGTTTTTTGCATTCATGTCTGAAATGCTCAAAGGCTATGCCGAGATAGTCCGGGGTATCGGACGCGGTTTCAGACAGATATTTGATATCAAAAACTACATAACTATCTTCAAAACATATTCCACGGATTTCAGCGCAGTAAGCTGGATACTTGCCGTGCTTTCGATAATAATCGTAGTGGCGATATATGTACTTATCCTTGCGATGATAATCCTTGCGGTAAGGAAGTATATCCGCTTCAGGCATTCCATCGTCAGCAACGAAGATCTTCTCGAGGAGATAGCCCTGCTTCAGCGGCAGGTATTGAAGATGTCGAAGGAGAAGGACGCTATCATGGCGATGAAGGTCTCACAGATGGGCGGCGGCGCAGCCGGAACGTTCCAGTTCGGAGCGGAGGGCGTACCTCTCGAAGCGGGAGAGGAGGGCGAAGCACCTGCAAATGCGGGAACAGTCGAGGACGGCGTTGTCCAGACCACGGATTACCGCTTCTCGAAGCTCATCGAGGTCGACACCTTCTACAAGACCTATACTCCGCCGGATTACGACAACGAGATAACGCTCGAGGGCATTGTTGACACATTCCGCAACTTTGCGTGCTCGAGAATGCACCTGTACTACGAGTCCAAGACCATACGCCTCTTCCTTGCAGGCATGGCATCGACAAAGCTCATAATCCTACAGGGTATATCCGGTACCGGTAAAACATCGCTCCCGTACTCATTCGGAAAGTTCCTTCAGGTCGATACCACCATCGCGTCGGTACAGCCTTCATGGCGTGACCGAACCGAGCTTTTCGGCTACTTCAATGAATTCACTAAGAACTTCAACGAGACGGAAGTGCTGAAACGAATCTATTCATCGAACTACAACAACGACGTAAACCTCATCCTTCTCGACGAGATGAACATCGCGCGAGTTGAGTATTACTTTGCGGAAATGCTCTCGATACTTGAAATGCCGAACGCAGACGAGTGGGAGCTCGACATTGTTCCGAACGTATGGAGCACCGACCCGGTAAAGCTTGACAAGGGCAAGATAGTTATCCCGCAGAACATCTGGTACATCGGAACTGCGAACAACGATGACTCGACCTTTGCTATTTCCGATAAGGTATACGACCGTGCCCAGCCGATAAACCTCGA
>DEDQ01000045.1:619-19210 GCA_002350065.1 Ruminococcus flavefaciens | reverse complement strand
CGACCATCTCGACCAGCTTTTCAGGGAAGCGTTTGACAAATATCCTATATCGCAGGAAAACCTCAAGAAGATACAGCAGCTTGACCTCTGGGTAATTGAAAAGCTGCGAGTGGCATTCGGTAACCGTATCCTCAAGCAGATGAACCTGTTTGTGCCGGTATACGTAGCCTGCGGCGGAGAGGAGCTCGACGGAATAGATTACGTACTTGCGACCAAGATATTCAGAAAGTTCGAGTCGCTTAACCTTGCGATGCTGCGTGAAGAGCTCCGCGAGCTGTGCGCGTACATGAACAAGGTATTCGGCAAGAACAAGATGAACGAATCCATAGCATACCTCGAGAGACTGCAAAAGCTCTTCTGATCATATATTTGCAATACAAGGCAGGTGAGAACAAGTGAAAGGAATATACAGCGACTGGTATCAGGATTTCTCCGAAATGATGGAGAATTTCGGCGAGGACGAGGTATACGGCGCGCTTGATTCTCTCCTGCATTCGAGCAAGAACACATTTGCCTTCAACCGCAAGATAATGGAGAAGGCGATAGACGTCTCATGGGTAGAGGCGATAGAAAACGGACTTGTCCACGTTGACAATTTTCTGCGCTCGCCGCGCCGGACTATCGAGGACGTCGAAGAGATAGTCCCGATAGCGCTTTCGAGGAAGATAACGGTCGATTCCGTAAAGCACCTCGCCCAGCACACCGACCTTATCCAGAGCATCGACAAGAAAACGGGCAAGATAACTCCTTCAAAGATACTGAATATCCACAAGGAGGAGAGCCTTTTCACCTACGAGAACAAATTCGTCAACACACTTGTAGACAGGCTTTTCATCTTCATAAACACGCGATACGAAAAGCTTGCACAGGTCGCACGCGACGAGGAGGTCTACTCGCTCGGCTACGATACCGATATCGACGACGGAGCCGGCGGCAAGATGAAGATAGAGCTGAAGATAGAGACTATCGACAGCCTTGATTCATACGACGACAACGGCTACACGGTATGGCAGCGTGTAGAGAAGCTGAAAAAGGCGATAGAGGGCTATAAGGGCTCCGAGCTGTGTCAGACGCTCGGAAACACCTATATCCGACCGCCTGTAATGCGTACCAACGCTATCATGAAGAACGTCGACCTGAAAGCCTGCCTGACATTGTGGCAGTACATCGAAAGCTACGACAAGGTCGGCTACGAGATAAACGTGCAGAACACCGCGGTAAAGCCGCAGCAGGACTACATCGAGGACTTCTACAAAATGGTAGTCATGAACCTGCTGCTTTTCCGCTCATATATGAACACCGACAGCAAGGAAAAGCTCGAGACTCTCAAAGAGCAGAAGGCGAAGAAGCTTGCGCCGAAGTTCCTGAAAAAGTTTGACAAAGAGCTCAACGCCGACTACAGCGTAACGGCTGAGGCTACAGCCGGATATATCTCAACAGACGGCGATTTCAAGCTTGAAAAGCAGCTTCCAGCCGACCTCAATGAGATGTTCGAGGCGATAAACGAGGTCATCGAGCTTGAAACGAAGTATATCGAAGAGCTCGAAATACGCCGCAAGGAGGAGGAACGGCTCCGTCTCGAAGAGGAGGAGCGCCGCGCCGAGCAGGCACGCATCGAGGAAGCCCGACAGGCAGAGCTCGAACGTCAGCGTATCGCCAAAGAGGAAGAGGAGCGCCGCCTTCAGGAAATGCTCGAGCAGAAGCGAGCCGAGCAGGAAGCCGAAGAGCGCGAGCGTCAGCGTCTCGAAGAGGAGCGCCTTGCCCGTCTTGAAGAGATGCGCAAACGTGAAGAGGAAGCCCGCCTGAAACGCGAGGAGGAAGAGCGCATCGCCGCCGAGCGTGAACGTCTCGAGCAGAACAGGCAGCTCGTCCGCAGCGAGCTCGGAGAAGCCGAGGACATCGCCGAGGAGGAGCTCAACAAGGCTCCGGACACAGAGGCTCTGGAAAAGGAAGCCTACGAATCCGTCACAGAAGAGGAGATCGAGGCAGCCAAGGAGGCAATGGAAGAGACCGGCGAGGAGGGCTCAGGCGAATTCGAGGATCCGCGAGCTGTTGCAGCCCGCATGAAGCTCGAACAGCAGCGCCGCGAGAAGGAGCGCATCGAAGCGGAGCGTGCTCAGCGCCTGAAAGCGGAGCGCCAGCACTTCGAGAGCAAGCCGTTCATGGAGATATACCGCGAATACTCGTGGAATCCGATATACGTGCTCATGCGTCTGATAAGGCATATCCTTGCAACGGTATTCGGCATAATACCGCCGGACACAGACGATCCGCTGTATAAACAGCTTCTCGCCGACAAGAAGGCAGCTCTTGAACAGAAGGAGCGCGAAAAGGAAGAGCGCGAGAAAATGGAGGTCTACTACCGCAAATACGGCAAGTCCCTCAAATACGATTTCATGCGTTTTATCAGCGACATGAAGTTCAAGCGCAAGCGCCGCAAGGCAGACAAGAACCGTCCGAGACCGCCGTACACACCGCCGGTACGCACTCCGGAGGAGCAGGCGGCTATCGACAAGGAGATGAAACGGCTCTACCGCGAGTATCACGTAAGCGTGATACACAAGGTGATACGTGCCGTAAAGACTCGCCGTCTCGAGCGCAGACAGCTTGAAGAGAGCATACGTGAGAGCGCAGAGGAGGCAAAAAAGTCAGCAAATCGCGAGGCTGAGAACAATGCCGAAGAGAACGACAGCTCCAACACTATCGCGAGCATCATCGTATCCGTGATATCGCTGATAATGGTAGGCTTCATCGTGTTCATCATGATAAGCTCTGCGAAGGGCAAGGTCGTGAATGTATTCGGAAGCACGATGCTGAAGGTCGTTACCGGCAGTATGGAGCCCTCGATAAGCACAGGCGACTTCATCATAATCAAAAAGACCGACCCCGACGAGCTGAAGGAGGGCGACGTCATATCCTTCTATTCCGAGCAGAGCGACATATACGGAATGCTCATAACGCACAGGATAGCGGGAAAAACTGAAGACGGAAAATTCATCACCCGCGGCGACGCGAATCCGGTAGAAGACCCCGTAACAGTTGCTCCCGACAGGATAGTAGGAAAATATATACGCAAGGCAAGATTCTTCATATGGGTCGATTCCTTCACTGACGCGAAGAAGCTGATACTCTTGCTTGTCATGATACCGACAACTATCATTGCATTTCTTGAGATGAAGAGCATAGTTAAGCTCGGCAGACAGGTATCGGAGAAGGAAAAGCTCACGTCAGAGGAAAAGCGCGAGGAAGCGATGCGCAAGGCGATAGAGGCAGAGAAGAAGCGGCTTGAAGAGACAGGCTACAGACCGGACGAAAAGGAGGAAGCTCTTGGATCAGGAGAAGATAATGAAGCGAAGAATGATTAGAGCGATCGTTCTTTTCATCTTCACCTTCATAGCGATGCTCGTTTTTATCGGGCTGTACATTGACGAGACCAAGCGCACGCAGGAGACATATGTCGCGCAGTACAAGGACAATCTCATGCACGTATCCGAGGACATAACCTCATATCTGAACAATGAGGGCGACCTTGATATGCGGTATATGCGAATCGTGAGTGATATGAGCAGTGCGAATTCGTTTGCCTTTCTTGTAGAGGACTACGAAAAGGAAAAGGTGACGATAAACCAGCTCAACGCCTGCGTTATCAAGTATCCGGAGCAGACAAAGCAGAAGCTTCCGGAGCTGAAAACAGCAATAGACGATATCCTCGCGAACCTTGACAAAGGTTATAAAGAGGCAGATGATTTCGTCAGCTCGATAGACAAGAAGGGACGCTGACGGGAAGGAGGAAACCTAATATGGGCGAAAAAAGACGTCTCAAAAAGGAAATAAAGCTCTGCATGAGCACTATCAAGGAGATAGAGAGAAAGCGTTCGCGTTCTCAGTCGGCGCTTGTTCAGGCGATCCTGCTTCAGGAGCAGCCTGACGAGACGGACGTAGAGTGGTTCAACAAATACACAGGCGAGATAACGGCTTGCCGAAATCACATGATAGAGCTGCAAAAGAAGCTCAACTCGCTGAAATAAAGCAAACACGGGCACACATTATGGTGTGCCCGTTCGTTTATAACAAATCAAAGCGCCTCAATGACAATGCAGGTAGTATTGTCCCAGCCGCCTTTTTCGAGGGCTTTTTCGGCGAGCGCCTCCGCGTAGTTGTCATGCTGCTCAGAGAGCACCATAGCTATCTCGTAATCGAGGCACATATCGGTAAGGCCGTCGCTGCAGATGAGGATCTTACCGCAGCTGAGCTCGATAGGCTCAGCTTCAAAGGCTTTAAGCCCGACCCTGTCGTCATCGACGCCGAGGAAGGTGATGAGCTTGTGCGCATCGGAGCTGCTGCGGGCTTCCTCCTCGTTGTAAATACCTGCACGGAGCTTCTGAGCCGCGAGGGTATGGTCCTGCGAGAGCTGAGTTATATTTCCGCCGCTGTAGTAGTAGATGCGGCTGTCGCCGAGGTTATAGCAGTAGACGAAGCCGTCCTCGACGCAGACGAGCGCGAGAGTAGAGCCGCTCCTGCCGCATTGTTTCTCGACAGTCATGCGGCAAATGGCGTCGTTTGCGGAATCGGAGTAGAGATTCACCGCGCGGGAGAGGTCTTCCTTATCGGCATTGCGGATAAGCTCGGCCTGAGCCTCAAGAGCGCTGACGGATATTTCAGAGGCGATATCGCCGAAGGCCTCGCCGCCCATGCCGTCGCAAACGGCGAAAATACGGCGCTTATCGGTTGTTACAGTACACTGGAGCGAGCAGTTTTCTTTAGGTTTTACACCGATGCCGTCGGCGTAGAAATTGTCCTCGTTGTTCTGGCGGACGAATCCGACGTCGGAAACGGCAGAAATGCGGAGCTCCTTGCCGGTGAGGAATTCGTCGTCCTCAGTGCCGGCGAGAATGGAAATATATGGTTCTTCTTTTTTTCTAAATATATTTAACATAGCTGTATCAGCTTCCTTTTGTTCTGAGTGCCACTTAATATTATAGCACAAAGGCGAGCGCATATCAATAGACAGGTTGTCAGAAAAAAGCGAGCCTGATATGTTTATTTTTTTGTTAGCAAGTATAAACAAATGGTTGACACATGAGTGATAAGGTGTTAGAATATACTAAGAACTACCGATGATATTCAGCGGTTAGCTTTTGCGAACTTTTAAGCAGGCGAGCGTTATCCGTCCCTCTGAAAGCGGATACGAAGGCAGAGCCCGCAAAAATACAGAAGGAGCAGCTATGTCAACTCTGAAGGAAATAAAAACAGGACAGACCGTCAAGGTCGACAGATTAAACGGCGAGGGAGCGCTGAGGCAGCACTTTCTCGACATGGGAATAATACCGGGAACAGAGGTAACTATCACGAAATTCGCGCCGATGGGCGACCCAATGGAGCTCACGCTCCACGGCTACGAGCTCACGCTGCGGCTTGCGGATGCCGAGCTGATAGAGGTCACACCGGTCAGCGCGAAGCAGGCAGCCGAGGAGAAGAAGGCGACGAAGAAAAAGTCAGAGCACCCGGGACTTGGTGAAGGAGGCAAATTCCACCCGAAGGGCAGCGGAGTCCCGCTGCCGGACGGAACTATCCTGACATTTGCACTTGTGGGAAATCAGAACAGCGGCAAGACGACCTTGTTCAACCGGCTTACGGGCTCGAAGCAGCACGTCGGCAATTTTCCGGGAGTAACAGTCGACCGCAAAGACGGCGCGATAAAGGGACACCCAAACACGAACATCACCGACCTGCCGGGTATATACTCAATGTCGCCGTACACGAGCGAGGAGATAGTATCGCGAAATTTCGTCCTTAACGAGAAACCGCACGCAATCATCAACATAGTAGACGCGAACAACATCGAGCGCAATCTTTACCTGACTATGCAGCTGATAGAGCTGAATATCCCGATGGTAGTAGCTGTAAACATGATGGACGAGCTCACAGCCAACGGCGGAAGCATCGACTTCAACGAAATGGAGAATATGCTGGGAGTTCCTGTAGTACCGATATCGGCGGCGAAAAATCAGGGAGTTGACGAGCTTGTCGAGCACGCGATACACGTTGCGTATTATCAGGAAGCGCCGGTGATACACGATTTCTGTGAAAAGGACAAAAACGGCGGAGCTGTACATCGCTGTCTGCACGCGATAAGCCACCTCATCGAAGACCACGCAGAAAAAGCGGGACTTCCGGTGCAGTTTGCGGCAAGCAAGATAGCGGAGGGAGATCCGCTCATCGTCAAGCAGCTCGCGCTCGACACGGATGAGGAGACCTTTGTCGAGCACATCGTCCGCCAGATGGAAAAGGAGCGTTCACTCGACCGCAGTGCAGCCATAGCGGATATGCGTTTCGCATACATAATGAAGCTCTGCGGCGAGACGGTCATCAAGCCTCACGAGAGCAAGGAACACGTCCGCAGCCGCCGGATAGACAAGTTCCTGACGGGAAAATACACGGCGATACCGGCATTTATCGCCATAATGGGACTTGTATTCTGGCTTACCTTCAACGTCATCGGAGCGTGGCTGCAGGGGCTTCTCGAGGACGGTATCGGCTGGGTAACGGACGTTACAGATGCGGCACTGACGCGGGCGCACGTCAACGACGCGATACACAGTCTCATAATCGACGGAATATTTGCCGGAGTAGGAAGCGTGCTGAGCTTTCTGCCGATAATCGTGATATTATTCTTATTCCTGTCGCTTCTCGAGGACAGCGGCTACATCGCGCGAGTGGCATTTGTAATGGATAAGCTGCTGCGAAAGATAGGACTTTCCGGACGAAGCATAGTGCCGCTGCTTATCGGTTTTGGCTGCACTGTACCGGCTGTCATGGCGACGAGGACTCTCCCGAGCGAGCGCGACCGCAAGATGACCATACTGCTGACGCCGTTCATGAGCTGCACGGCAAAGCTGCCGATATACGCCTTTTTCGTGAGTGCGTTTTTCCCGGGCAAGGGAGGTCTCGTCATGACCGGACTATACCTACTCGGCATACTTGTCGGCATACTTGCGGCGATACTATACAAGAGCACGCTATTCCGCGGCGAGGCAGTCCCGTTTGTAATGGAGCTTCCGAATTACCGTATGCCGGGCATGAAAAACACGACACAGCTTCTCTGGGAGAAGGCGAAGGACTTTCTGCAAAGGGCATTCACGGTCATACTGATAGCGACCATAGCGATATGGTTCATGCAGAGCTTCGACCTCCGTCTCGCACTTGTTGATAATCCTGAGGACAGCATACTCGCCTCAATTGCACGAATAGCGGCACCGCTCATGGCGCCGGCGGGACTTGGCGACTGGAGGATATGCGTATCGCTGGTATCGGGCTTCATCGCAAAGGAGAGCGTCGTCTCCACGCTGAAGATACTGTTCAGCGGCGACGTAGCGGCATTCATGAGCCCGCTGACTGCGGCATCGCTGCTGGTATTCTCGCTGCTGTACACACCGTGCGTAGCGGCGATAGCGTCGATAAGGCGTGAATATGGCAGGAAATGGGCAGCGATAGTAGTGGTATGGCAGACCGGCATCGCGTGGATAGCGGCAGCGCTGATACATTTTATCGGCACGCTGATAGGAGCCTGAACATGAGCCTGATAGACATACTTCTCATAGGAGCAATAACCGCAGCAGTTGCGGCAGCGCTTGTGAGCATAAAAAAGCAGCGTAAAAGCGGCAAGTGCTGCTGCGGAGACTGCTCCGCGTGCCATGCCGCCTGCAAGGACGAAAAAAGCAGTCCATAAGCGAAAAAGCCATAAAGAAGCTTTGACTTCTTTATGGCTTTTTAAGTTAAGAGTGATATTCATTATAGAGGGCAGTTTTCAGAACGCCGTCTTGATGATACCGCGTTTAGCGAGCTGAATGAGCAGGCGCAGACGCGCCTCGTCGCGGCATTCGGGCTTCACCATATAGTACATATAGTGCTCGATGAGGTTAAAGACGTCGATAGTTCTTCCCTCTATCTTGAACTGCTCGAAGCCCATGGGGACATACTTCTCCCATATTGCGTCGGGAGTTATATGATTGGCGAGTTTGCAGCTCTGGAAAATGGTACGGTTCATGCACTGACAGCCGAAAACGGCGTCATTGCGGAACTCTGCATACTTAGGCATATTGAAGAAATCGAAGTCGCGGTTGGGGAATTTCTTTATATGCTCGGCGTAGGCGAACTGTTCAGCGCCGATGATGCGGTAGTGCTCCGAGCGGAGCTTGCACCCGGGGTTGCAGCAGGCATTCACGAGGAGCTCGCACTTTTTCTTGTCGCGTATTTTTTCGAGAGCTTCGAAGTTGTTGTTGAGGTCGTAGTCGATAACGACGATATGGTAGTCCTTGTCGAGCTCATCGTAGAGCTTGTCCGGCTCGGTTATGCGTTTGCAGGTCGAGCTTGTGAGCTTGTAATTGGGGTAATTCTCGCGGATATACTCCTCGAGCACCGGCGACGCGACTATGACCTCGTTCATGCCGTTGTCAGCGAGGTGCATGATGAGGTTGCAGAAGTCATCGGCGAGGTGTTTTTTCTCGATGAGCGGATTTGTGAACGTGAATCTCAGGGGGATACCGCGGTCATTGAAGGCTTTGATGACGGTTTTGATGAAGTCCTTGTCGCAAATCCCGTACTGGAAACGACCTCCGTTCCATATGGCAGGGGGGAAGGTGCCGTAAACGGAAGCGATCTCTACGCCTTCGCGGAAGTATTCGGGGAGGTATTTCAGCATTTCGGCGAAGATGATATTGAAGCCGTAGTGCTTGCTGAAATCAGGAAGATGAAAACGTGCTTTCATAACAGCTCCTTATCTGTAGGTAAGAGCGCCGCTGTTTTCGAGGGCTTTCAGCAGAGTGAAACGCGCCTCATCGCGGCATTCGGGCTTAGCCATATAGTACATATAGGTCTCGAGGATATTGAGCGCACTTGCGGTACGTCCCTCTATCTTGAACTGCTCAAAGCCCATAGGCACGTATTTATCCCAGATATCGTCGGGAGAGATATGAGTCCTGAGCCCGCGGATATCGAAGATACCGCGCTGCGAGTAGGGACAGTCGCGGAAGTGCTGAGGGTCGTACTTATCGGGATTAAAGGGCATACCGGGGTGTTTTTTGATATGCTCGTTGTAGGCTATCTGCTGCTCGCCGATGCAGCGGTAGTGAGCGCTTCTGCGCGGGCAGCCGGGCTCGCAGCAGGCATTTACGAGAAGCTCGCAGTCCTGCTTGCGTGGGAGCTTTTCGAGGACATCGAAATTGTTGTTGAAGTCGTAATCGACAACGACGATGCTGTAGTCCTTGCCGAGCTCCTCATTGAGCTTATCAGGGTCGGTGATACGCTTGCAGGTCGAGCTTGTGAGCTTGTACTTCGGGTAGTTTTTGCGGATATAGTCCTCGAGAAGCGGGGACATGACTATCGCCTCGTTGAGCCCGTTATTTGCGAGGTTCATGACCATATTGCAGAACGGGTCGGCGAGGTGTTTTTTCTCGAGAGCGGGGTTAGTGAAGGTGAATCTCAGGGGGATACCGCGCTCATTGAAGGCTTGGAGCACCTGTTTGACGAAGGTGCTGTCACAGACGCCGCCCTGAGTGCGTCCGCCGTTCCATATTGAAGGCGGGAAAACGCCGTAGAAAGAGGCAATTTCTACGCCATCGCGGAAGAACTCGGGCTTGTTTTTGAGCATTTCCGCAAACATCAGATTTAATTTAAAGCGTCCCGAAAAATCGGGGAGATGAAATCTTACTCGCATTTTTTACTCCTTTATATTAGCCATTAGCTAACGGCTTTATCATATAACGCAGTCACCGCGCTCGACAGCGACCTCATATCCGGCAGCTTCGATGCGTCTTTGCAGACACATACGGCATTCGGCAGCCTCCTCGCCGGTGCATATCTTATTGTCGTAGAGGTCGTACTTCTTCCGCACATTGACGGGTGAGAGGTTCGGCATAACGACGTTGCAGCCGGTCTGCAAGCCGAGCTCGCGCCCGTTGGGAGCTATTGTCCCGAGAGCAGTAGTCGCGGGGAGCAGCACCTTCGGGAACATCAGCCTGAGTATACCGAGCAGTCGGAGAGTCAGCCCGAGAGTGCCGCCGTTTTCATCAGCAAAGGGAGTGCAGTGGTGCGGCACGAAAGGACCGATGCCTATCATCTGAGGCTTCAGCTCCTGAAGGAAGCGCAGGTCAGCGATAAGCGAATCAGTGGTCTGATACGGAGCTCCAACCATGAATCCCGCGCCTACCTGATAGCCGAGCTCGCGGAGCTGAAACAGGCAGTTTTTACGGTTTTCGAGGCTCATTTCCGCGGGGTGGAGCTTTTTATAGAGCTCGCCGTCAGCGGCTTCGTGGCGAAGGAGATATCGGTCAGCGCCGGCATCTTTCATACGTTTATAGCTCTCGAAGCTTCTCTCGCCGAGGGAGAGAGTGATAGCGCAGTCGGGATATTTTTCGCGGAGCTCGGAAATGACACCGCACATAAAGTCGTCGGTGAAAGCCGAGTCCTCACCGCCCTGCATAACGAAGGTGCGGAATCCGAGCTCGTATCCGCTCTCGGCGCAGGACATTATCTGTTCGCGGGAAAGGCGATAGCGGTCAGCATCCTTGTTGCTTCTGCGGATACCGCAGTAAAGGCAGTCATTTTTGCAGTAGCTCGAGACCTCGATAAGTCCGCGCAGAAAGACTTTTTTGCCGTAGCTCTTCCTGCGGACCTCGTCCGCGCGTTCGCGGAGGAGCTTTGCGGCGGCTTCATCGTCAGTTTCGATAAGAGCTTTCAGCTCATTGTCGGAGAGGTCACCGGTCATATATAATTTCTCAACGATATCGGTCATATCAGCCTCCGAGGCGAATCATCTCGTCGATGCATTTTCTTGCAGAGGCGATAAGCTCATCGCTCATGAGCATCTCGAACGCCTCACCGTTGTCCATACCGAGGATGGTATTATAAACGTCGGGGAGGGTAGTGAGCTTCATATTGCGGCAGACGATATTTTTAGTAACGGGGTAGAATTTCTTATCGGGGCAGTCGTACTGCAAATGCTCGGCGATAGAGGTCTCGGTGCCGATGATGAACTCCTTTGCGTCTGAATTTTTGGCAAAGTCCATGATACCGCTTGTCGAGCCGACATAGTCGGCAAGCTCGGTAACAGCAGGGACACATTCGGGGTGAACGAGGAAGAGTGCATTCGGGTGTTCTTCCTTAGCCTTTTTGACTTCGGCAACGGTTAGAGCCGCATGAGTGGGACATCCGCCGCTGAGGAGCTTGATATCCTTTTCGGGACATTGCTTCTGCACCCAGCTTCCGAGGTTGCAGTCGGGGATAAAGAGAATTTTATCGTTATCGAGAGCCCTTACGATACGGAGCGCACTTGAAGATGTAACGCACACATCGCAGACTGTTTTAAGCGAGGCAGTAGTATTGATATAAGCGACAACAGTGCGGTCTGGCTCCATAGCGTGTATCTGAGAGATGAGGTCGCGGTCCATCTGCTCAGCCATAGGGCAGCCGGCGTCCTTGTTAGCGAGGAAAACTCGTTTTTGCGGCGAGAGCATTTTAGCAGTTTCAGCCATAAAGTGAACGCCGCAGAAGATGATATTTTTCGCAGAGGTCTTAGTCGCGTCAACGCTGAGCTTGTAGCTGTCGCCGGTAAAATCGGCAATTTCGACTATCTCACGCGCCTGATAGCTATGAGCGAGGATAGCGGTATCGGTCTCTTTTTTGAGCTGTAATATTTTATCCTGTAATTCGCGAACTGTCATATGCATACTCCTTTACTGTGCAAAGAAAAACTTATCCTTTTCATTATAACATATAAAAGTATAAATATCAATAGTTAGGGATATTATCTGCCCTTTAATTTCCACAGCATTCCCGAAAGCGATTCCGGCGTCCGCAAATTGCGCATCAACAGCAGGAAGAACACTTTTTCCGGCAATTAGTATTGACTTTTCTTCATTTATGATGTAAAATAAGTAGTGATAATTTTGTCTGAAAGAGGTAAGTCAAATGCTTAAAAATAACGAAAAAGTAATGGATAAGATAGTTGACCTTTGCAAATCGAAGGGCTTTGTATATCCGGGCTCCGAGATTTACGGCGGTCTCGCAAATACATGGGACTACGGTCCGCTCGGCGTTGAGCTGAAGAAGAACATCAAAAACGCGTGGATGAAGAAGTTCGTACAGGAGAACAAGTACAATGTCGGACTTGATTCCGCAATTCTCATGAACCCGCAGACATGGGTAGCATCGGGACATATCGGCGGCTTCTCAGACCCGCTCATGGACTGCAAGGAGTGCAAGACCCGTCACCGTGCAGACAACCTCATCGAGGACTTCGACGGCACAAACGTAGCCGGCTGGTCAAACGAGCAGATGATGGACTACATCAAGGAAAAGAACATCGTATGCCCGAACTGCGGCAAGCAGAATTTCACAGATATCCGCCAGTTCAACCTCATGTTCAAGACCTTTCAGGGCGTAACGGAGGACAGCAAGGCAGAGCTTTATCTCCGTCCCGAGACAGCGCAGGGTATCTTTGTAAACTTCGCAAATATCCAGAGAACAACACGTAAAAAGGTGCCTTTCGGCGTAGCACAGGTAGGTAAGTCGTTCCGTAACGAGATAACACCCGGCAACTTCATCTTCCGTGTACGCGAGTTCGAGCAGATGGAGCTTGAATTCTTCTGCAAGCCCGGCACAGACCTCGAGTGGTTCGATTACTGGAGAAGCTACTGCAAGAACTTCCTTCTCAGCCTCGGACTCAAAGAGGAGAATATCCGTCTCCGCGACCACGACAAGGAGGAGCTCTGCTTCTATTCAAAGGCAACTACCGACTTCGAGTATCTCTTCCCGTTCGGCTGGGGCGAGCTCTGGGGAGTTGCAGACCGTACAGACTACGACCTCACACAGCACATCAACACAAGCGGCAAGTCGCTGGAATACTTTGACCCTGAGACAAACGAGAAGTACATACCCTACGTTATCGAGCCTTCACTCGGCGTAGAGAGACTTTTCCTCTCAGTTGTAACAGAGGCATACGACGAAGAGGAGCTCGTATCCACAGACAAGAACGGCAACGAGAAGAAGGAGACACGTACAGTAATGCGTTTCCACCCTGCACTTGCACCTTTCAAGTGTGCAGTTCTTCCGCTTGTAAAGAAGCTCACACCCAAGGCAGAGGAAGTATACGAAATGCTCTCGAAGAAGTTCATGGTAGACTTCGACGAAGCCGGAACTATCGGCAAGAGATACCGCCGCGAGGACGAGATAGGAACACCCTTCTGCATCACAGTTGACTTTGACACAATTGAGAAGGATAACTGCGTAACAGTCCGCGACCGCGACACTATGCAGCAGGAGCGTATCGCAATAGACGACCTCGTAGCATTCCTTGAGAAGAAGATCGAATTTTAATTGTAGGGAACGCCGTCCACGGCGTTCCGCAGAATATCAAATATCAACGGGACGTCGGGGACGCCGTCCTCTGTATAGCTGACGCAATATCAGCATTTGCAGGGGCTGGTGTCCTCGACAGCCATATATGAGGCAAAAACATGAAAAGGAACAAAGCCTTTCTCGTTTTACTTGCAGTATCAGCAGTGCTTGCCGGCTGCGGAAGCAATAACGCAGCTGAGCCGTTTTCTCCCGAGTATATCGAAAACTATCTCGAGACCTGCTACGGCACGGATTTCAGCTATGTCGGCGAGTTCGGTCCGGAGGGGAGCGATATCGAAGCATACACCTTCAAGGACAGCAGCGGCATCGAGACCGTTGTCAAAAAGTCAAAGAGTGAAGTGGTCATCGGCGCAGACTACCGCATTACAGACTACTACGACTGCGCTAAGCTCGCCGCCGATGAAGAGGTACAAAAAAAGCTCGACGATTCGGGCTTTGAGTATTCTTTCAAAAATGATGACGGCATAACCTGCGGCATTTATATGAATGTCCGCTCCTATGACGATATCCCGAAAGCCTCCGAGGTGCTTCACAGCATCGCAGACAGCTATCGCATAGATAAAGCCGGAGATGCTTCCGCATTCGATGAGGGAGACTTCAGATTCGGGAGTATGTCGCCGCACATCGCGCTTTACGATGAAGAGCGCCGACCGCTTTCATATATTAATATCCCATCTGTCAGGGAGGGCGAGCAGCCGTATATCATTTCGCTTCCGGAGTTCATCGAAGCCAACCAGAGCGCATACAAGTCCAACCGAGAGTATCCGAAAGCCGGAAACAGTGTGGAGATAAGATAGCATGAGAAAGTGGAAATCTGCAATATGCAAAGCTGCAATAGCTGTTGGTGTCACTGGAGGTCTTGTGGCGGTGATATCCGTCTATCTTGCACTTACTGCCGAGAATAATGGTAAAAAGCCCTATACCGTCGATTTCATCGAGAAATGGCTTGAAGAGAGCTATGATACCGATTTTACATTCGTGGAGCAGTATGATGACAACTCGAACAAGTATTTTCCCCAAACGATATACATCTATACTGATAAGAACGACGTGAAAACGAATGTTTTGCAAGAGTATGAAGCTGGAGGAATGATGAGTCCGAGATATTACACCGTTGAGGACAACTACCAAGCCGCGCGTATGTTTGCGGATAAGGGATTCCTTGCAAAGCTGGACGAATCGGGCTATAAGTATGAGCTTGAGGCAGAGGCTTCAACGTCAGAGCAAGCTCTCGGCATATGCATATGCCGTATGACTGCTGAAAGGTTTGAGGATATCTCAGGCGTGGCAGATGTGCTGTATGAAGCCGCCGGGAGCTGCAAATACCCTCCCGTTGTATCCGATGAAAAGTACGGCGCAAAGAATGACATATTCAGACACCATGCAGCAGAGCTGGGCATTGCGGCTAAAAACGACTATGACCTTGCATGGCTCAATGTCTACGTAAACACGGGTCCTGAGTCCTTGTTGAAAGCCGAACTAAGACCAAAAGCCGAGACCATAGCGGATGCTGAGGAGCATTACAAGCTGTTTGCCGAGCGCGGCTATATCGACGGGGAGTTCCCTACCGGCGAAAGCAGGTGACGTATGGGAAAGGAACACGAAAAAGCTGCGAAAGCAATAGGCGTCGTCGTACTCGTGCTGACTATCGCGGGAGGCGTCGCGCTCGCATCGATAATCATCGCATTTTTCCTGATGATGAGGTCGTGCTCGGCTGACAACAAGCCCGACAATACGGGCAAGGAGCTGTACACTGCGGACTACATCGAGCGATATCTCGAAAGGCGCTACGACAGGGACTTCACCTTTATCAGCGAGAGGGAGAATAAGCTCAGCGATTACGATACTGAATATATCTACACCTATTCCGACAGCGACGGCGTGAATTTCGAGGTCAAGCAGACCTTCCAGCACGGCTATATGTTTAACGGACACTACGCTGTGACCGATTACTATATGCCGGAGGTATTACTTACGGACAACGATTTCATGGACGAGATAGAGCGTTCGGGCTATGATTTTGAATTCGGCTCTTCTCAGCATTTCAGCTTTTACGTTACGAACGAAAAGCAGGCTGAGGAGGCGGCAGGCTTCATCTATGACCTCGCCGAGAAATACGGCATGGCGCCAGCCAGCAAGTGTGAGAGCTACAACGAGGAGTGGCACAATTTCCGCAGTGAAACTCTCATGCTTTATGTCGAAGTGAAAACAGGAGTAGGCAACGGCAGCAGGATACTTGCCGATGCATCTCCGACTTCGCTTTCAGAGCTCACTCCCTACGACGAGGAGGAGAAAAAGCAGCTCATGTCAGATGCGGTCAGCGCATATCAGGAATTTGAAAGAGACCAGAAGATAGCCAGATAAAAACCATATCAACGGAGGGATAAAATGTTCAAAGCAAGATATCTTTTATCGGCGGCATTAGCGCCGGCGGTGCTGTTATTTTTCTACATACGCAAGAAGGACAAGGTCGAGCCGGAGCCGATGAAGCTGCTGCTGCTCATGGCATTTTTAGGAGCCTTAACGACTATTCCCGCGGCAATAATGGAGATGATAGGCGGAGCGGTAGTTGGCTTTGTCTTTGATTCCGAGGGACCGATATACAAATTCATCGACGCCTTCTGCATCGTAGCGCTTGCCGAGGAGGGCTGCAAATACACGGTCCTGCTGCTGAGCTCATGGTGGTCGAAGGAATTCAACTACACGTATGACGCGGTGGTATATGCGGTATCAGTTTCGCTGGGATTCGCAGCGCTGGAGAATATACTCTACGTCTTTGACGGAGGCTTCTCGACGGCGATACTGCGAGCGCTGACGTCAGTCCCGGGGCACACATTGTTTGCGGTATTCATGGGATATCATTACGGAATAGCGAAGAAGGCATTCTGCTCGAAAAAGGTCGGATTAACGATAGTGAGCTTCTGCATATCGCTTATCCTGCCGATACTGATACACGGATTCTACGATTTTTGTCTGTTCATGCAGAACTGGCTGTTCATATTCATATTCCTCGGATTCGATGTTATATTAACTGTTCTTGGATTCCTTGTAGTGAACAAGCTCTCACGCGAGGATTCACCGGTAAATGTGCCGGCAGAGCCTCCTGTATACACAGGGATGCGCCGGTAAAGGAAAAAGCCATGGTCAAAGACCATGGCTTTTTTGATAATGATATCCGGATTACTTTTTCTTCCAGAGTCTGAGATTACCCTGAGGACCAACATACTGAACATCGCTCTTGAATGCCATTATCAGGAAGATGATAGGAGCGAAGAAAATTGAGAGAATGCACATTGTATCGCTCTGACCGAAAGACTTAGTGAACATATAGTTGAGGTAGCCTCCGAGTACAGTAGCGCCGAGAGCAGCGACAATGCCTACGAGAGAGAAGGGAAGACCTATAACGGCGATAAAGCCCATAGCGCCGTCGCTGGTATTGGCTATCATGTTAGCCGCATTCTGGATAGTTGTACCGAGAGAGTTTACGCCCATAAGAATGAGCCATACGATGCCGAGGTGGAATTCGCCTGTTGCTATCTTAGCGAGCTGGAGCGTGTTGTAAATGGGGACTATAGCCGACCAGCCGGGCTCACCGGCTTTTTCGTAGAGCTTCCATTTAGCGATGATAAGCACAACTGCGATTGCGAGTACGAAGAGCATGATTATCAGGAAAAAGATAAAAAATGCTCCGATGATTGCTGCTATTCCTTCATTATCCATGATTAAATTCTCCTTTTTTGTCGTGATTTTGAAAAGACGTGTGTTGTATGAAAGCCTGTTTTCACAGGCGGAAACAGGGGAGCTTATACGCCGTAAGCGTAGATTATCAATATATCTTTGCGGATATTAAAGCTTGTTTATCTCAGTACCCTGACGGGTCTCCTTTATCTCATAGCCAAGAGCGGCGATTTTGTCGCGGAGCTCATCAGCGAGGGCGAAATTCTTCTCCTTGCGGGCAGCCTTGCGCTGTTCAGCGAGCTCTAACACCTCAGCGGGTATATCGGAGTTGTCACTGCCGGCGGAAGCGGCTTTTTCCTCAGCCTTTTTGATGAGGTCGAGACCGAGCACCTTGTCGAATTCGCCTATGAGAGCGAGCTTAGTAGCATTGTTCGCGCCCGATTTGAGGACGTCATACACTACGGTTATACCCATAGCGGTATTGATATCGTTGCCGAGAGCCTCATTGAAAGCAGCCATAAGGCGGTCATATTCAGCCTTGTCGATATCGCCGGACCTGTCAGCGGTCAGCGGAGCTATCTTAGCGATGAGCTTATCGAAAGTCAGCTTAGCGTTGTCGAGGTTATCCCACGTAAAGACGAGGGACTTGCGGTAATGCGACTGGAGGCAGAAGAAGCGGTAAACCAGCGGGTCATAGCCTTTTTCCTCAAGGAGTGAAACAGTGAGGAATTCTCCGCTCGACTTGCTCATCTTGCCGCTGTTGGTGTTAAGGTGGAGAACGTGGAACCAGTAGTTGCACCACTTATGACCGAGGTAAGCCTCCGACTGAGCGATCTCGTTTGTATGGTGCGGGAAAGCGTTGTCGATGCCGCCGCAGTGGATATCGAGGTATTCGCCGAGATTTTTCATGCTGATGCATGAGCACTCGATATGCCAGCCGGGATAGCCGACTCCCCAGGGACTTTCCCATTTAAGCTCCTGGTCGTCGAATTTGGACTTAGTGAACCAGAGGACGAAATCAGCCTTATTGCGCTTGTTGCCGTCCTCCTCGACGCCCTCGCGGACGCCGACAGCGAGGTCCTCCTCCTTGAAGTCGTTGAAGACGTAGTATTTCTCGAGCTTGGAGGTATCGAAGTAGATATTTCCGCCAGCCTCATAAGCGTAGCCCTTATCCATGAGGGAGGAAATAACGCGGATAAACTCGTCGATATATGTTGTAGCAGGAACAACGACGTCGGGAGTTTTGATATTGAGCTTAGCACAGTCAGCGAAGAAAGCGTCGGTGTAGAACTTAGCTATCTCCATAACTGTTTTATGCTCGCGCTTAGCGCCTTTGAGCATTTTATCGTCGCCGGTATCGCCGTCGCTGGTGAGGTGACCGACGTCAGTGATATTCATGACGCGCTTGACGTCGAGACCTGTGAAGCGGAGGTATTTCTCGAGGATATCCTCCATGATGTAGCTTCTGAGGTTGCCGATATGTGCGAAGTGGTAAAC
>DEDQ01000045.1:350-562 GCA_002350065.1 Ruminococcus flavefaciens | reverse complement strand
TCTTTTTTATGTGAAAGTGAATTATATAACTGCATGATAGACCTCCAAAGATGTATTATTTTCGGGAACCATACCCGTATGTGCAAACGAGCGAAATCAGACTATGCCTTTTGTACAGAGTAAGCCCGTGAGTTGGGTTGCAAGGGGCTGTGTCCCTTGCCGGGGTTCGGGGCAGAGCCCCGACAGGGTGGCGGAGTACCTCCGCAGGTAAT
>DEDQ01000045.1:0-150 GCA_002350065.1 Ruminococcus flavefaciens | reverse complement strand
CCGGGTCAAGGGCAGAGCCCTTGATTACATAGCCATAATAATATCGCGTGCCATATCCTCTGAAACGGGGAGAGCGAACTGTCCGCCGTCAAATTCCTTTATACTGCCGATACCGTCCTGAAGAACGAACCTGAGCCGACCGTCGCGGAC
>DEDQ01000069.1:50041-50630 GCA_002350065.1 Ruminococcus flavefaciens | reverse complement strand
ATCCCGCTCGCGTATACCAATCATTACGCGATGGAGGACTGGTACAACGAATACAACGGCGACAACGGAACTGCTCTCACGGATACAGTTACAACAGACCTTTTCCTGCTCGATTTCAACCGTTCAATGGTGAATAACTATACCGGAGTACGTCACGACAGCGGAGACCCGTATGCATGGGGCGAGAAGATGATAGCTCACTACAAAAAGTACGGAGTTGACCCGAAAACAAAGCTCCTGCTGTTCAGCGACAGTCTTGATTTTGACCGCGCTCAGAAGCTTTACGACTACTTCTGCGACAAGACAAAGGTCTCGTTCGGCATAGGAACGTTCTGCTCGAATGATACAGAGGAAAAGGCTCTGAATATCGTTATCAAGCTCCAGTATGTGAACGGCAGACCTGTTGCGAAGCTCTCGGACGATATCGGCAAGGCTATGTGCCGCGACGATGAATATCTCGGCTATCTAAAACGCTCCGTAGAGTTCAGACTCAAAAGAGAGGGCTGAGCGGGAAAAAATACCGCGCAGCCGATCTCGCGCCTGTTGCAATTATGTAAATTATATGCTATAATAAATGTGCACTCAATAA
>DEDQ01000069.1:43465-49874 GCA_002350065.1 Ruminococcus flavefaciens | reverse complement strand
TTGTTGAGCAGACATTAATTAATGCAAAAGCATTCTAAAAATTACGGAGGTCACTATGCGCATAAGACACAAACCATGGGCTAAGCCGGAGCTCGAAGCCTGCCCGTTTTATATACATGAGCCGCAGGAACAGAAGGGCAAATGGACATCTCTTTTCGCAGAGCCGGAGCGTCCGCTCTATGTTGAGCTCGGCTGCGGCAAGGGAGGCTTCATCTCGCAGGCTGCACCCGCTCACCCTGAGATAAACTTCATCGCTATGGACATCAAGAATGAGATGCTCGTACTCGCCAAGAGAAAGCTCGAAGCCGCATATGATGCGAAGGGAGCTTCGCCGGACAACGTGCGCATTGCGATACAGAACATCGAACGTCTTGAGCTTGCATGGGACGAGAACGACCGCGCTGACAGGATATACATCAACTTCTGTAATCCATGGCCTAAGAAAAAGCATAAAAAGCGCCGTCTGACGCATACGCGACAGCTCCTTAACTACAAGAAATTCCTGAAGGGCGAGCTGTGGTTCAAGACCGATGATGATGAACTCTTTGAGGAGTCCTTCGAGTATTTCGCGGAAGCCAGCTACCGTATCAAGTTCAGCACCCGCGACCTTCACAGCGAGACCGGCATCGAGAACTTTGTCACCGAGCATGAGAATATGTTCACAGCCGAGGGCAAGAAGATAAAATTCCTCATCGCCGAACCCGTTAAGGAGGAGCAGGAATGAAATACGAAAAGGACTTTCAGAAAGTCTCATTCGGCTTCGGAAATGAGAAAGTCGCGGGCAGGGGAGACCTCTCCGAGACTGTCGAGACCGACCAGAGATCCGCAGGCGATAAGGCTGCACTGATAACGATAATAATACAGGCAGTTATTGTTGCTGCAGGACTCTTCTTTAAGGTAAAGACCTCCAAGAAAAAGTCAAAAAAGAAAAAGAAAAGGTGAAGCCTGCACATTTTTTTTGAAACCCCTTTACAAAGGAGCAGAAGTGTGATATAATTATATCCGGAATTTGAAAATGCCCCTTTAAATTTGATCCTGTGAGGTCGATAAGGCGTGTTGCTTAAAATGTGTATAACTATAATGTAGCTATAACTATAAGTTTGCCCGTCTGAGACTTTCAGGCGGGCATTTTTGCGTTAAGGAGGACCTATGGAGAAAAAACGTATCATTATGGACGATAAAGCCGTAGGCAGAGCCGTTGCACGTATATCATACGAGATAACCGAGCGCAATAAGGGAACTGAGGATATCTGCATCATCGGCATAATCTCCCGCGGTGCTCCTCTCGGAAGGCGTATCGCCGATAAGCTGAAAGAACTTGAAAAAAACGATGTTCCGTTCGGAACTCTTGATATAACGCCGTACAGGGACGATGTATCCGAAACTGTAGGCGACGAAAAGACCGATATACCGTTTTCGGTAACGGATAAGAAAGTTATACTCGTTGACGATGTTATTTTCACCGGAAGAAGCGCTCGCGCCGCGATAGACGCTGTCATCAAGCGCGGCAGACCGCGTTCGGTGCAGCTTGCGGTCCTTGTTGACCGCGGACACCGTGAGCTGCCGATACGTCCTGACTACGTAGGAAAGAATCTTCCGACATCTCACAGCGAGAAGATAAAGGTGTCGGTCACCGAGCTCGACGGACTCGATTCTGTCGCTCTCTACGGCTGATACTTACAGCATAGCATAAATGAATACCAATAAAGGAGGAATCTATGTCCACTATCCTTATCAAAAATGTCAGAGCTGTTGACGCGAAAAACGACATGATAACAGATGTTCTCATTGCGGACGGAAAAATAGCCGGAGTCGGCTACGGCATCGCTTCCGGAGCCGATGAGGTCATCGACGGTACTGACCTTGTACTCATGCCGTCACTGTTCGATATGCACGTTCATCTGCGCGACCCCGGTCTCACCTACAAGGAGGACGTCCACACAGGCTGTGCGGCGGCACTCGCCGGAGGAGTTACCGGAGTTCTCGCAATGCCCAACACAAAGCCGCCCTGCGATTCTCCGGAGACTATCCGTTACATCATCGACAAGGCAAAGGATACCGGTGTTGACGTTTATCCTGTCGGCTGTATCACCAAGGGAATGAGCGGCGGAGAGCTCTGCGACTATGATGCTCTCAAGGCTGCGGGCTGCATATGTATTTCCGACGACGGAAAGCCTGTTCCCGAGGCTGAGCTCATGCGTCAGGCGCTTGAGCGCTCGAATGAGAACGGACTTCTCGTTGCTTCGCACTGTGAAGACCTCGGCATCATAAACGGCGGCATAATGAACAAGGGCGAAACATCTGAAAAGCTCGGCGTTAAGGGTATGGACAGAGCCTCTGAGGACTATATCACTGCCCGCGAGATGATACTCGCGTCGTCAGTGAATGCCCGCATCCACATCTGCCATGTTTCAACTGAGGGCAGTGCGGCTATGATAAGATTTGCCAAGTCACGCGGAGTAAAGGTCACCTGCGAGACTGCTCCGCACTATTTCATGCTCACGGACAAGCTGCTTGAAAAGCGCGACGCCGATTACAGAATGAACCCGCCGCTCCGCACTCCCGCGGACGTGCAGGCAATAACAGAGGCAATAAAGGACGGCACTATCGACTGCATAATCACCGACCATGCTCCTCATGCCGCTGAGGAAAAAGCTGACTTTGAAAAGGCTCCGAACGGCGTAGTAGGACTTGAAACGTCTTTTGCGGCAACACTTACTGCGCTCTATCACACAGGAGAGATAAGCCTCAACAAAGTCGCAGAGCTCATGTGCGTGAATCCGCGCCGTATACTCGGACTTGAAATACCTGCGATAGAGGAAGGAAAAACCGCTGACCTCATGCTCGCGGACATAAACATGAAGTGGACTGTCGAGCCGGAAAAGCTCCGCTCTAAATCGCACAATACAGTTTTCAAGGGCATGACCCTTACGGGCAAGCCGCTTGTTACCATATCCAAAGGCATCATACGCTACGACGCAAGATAAGAATAATTCATCATGAATTGTTGAAAATGGAGGTAAATTATGTCATTTGACAAGCTCATCGAAAGAATCATCGAACTGAAAAATCCTACTGTTGTAGGTCTCGACCCCAGGCTCGAATACGTGCCTGAGTTCATTCAGCGCCGCTATCTCGACAAGGACGGCTGGACATTAAAGGCTGCTGCAAAGGCTATATACGACTTCAATCAGGCTATCATCGACGAGATACACGATGTAGTTCCTGCAATAAAGCCGCAGGCTGCATACTACGAGATGTACGGTCACTATGGCATGAGAACTCTCGAAAAGACTATCCGCTATGCTAAGCTCAACGGTATGTTCGTAATGACTGACGGAAAGAGAAACGACATCGGCGCAACCATGGAGGCTTATGCAAGCGCTCACCTCGGAGTAACTTCCGTAGGCGAAAATACACTTGAAGCATTCGGCGCTGACGCTCTGACAGTCAACGGATACCTCGGCTCGGACGGAATAAATCCGCTCCTTAATATCTGCCGCGAGCGCGACAAGGGCATTTTCGTTCTCGTAAAGACCTCTAACCCCTCAAGCGGCGAATTGCAGGACATGAAGCTCGCTGACGGACGCACTATCTACGAGGCAATGGGCGATATGTGCGAGAAGTGGGGCAGCGAAGGCATCGGCAAGTTCGGCTACTCAGACGTTGGAGCCGTTGTCGGAGCGACTTATCCGGAAATGCTTACAGAGCTCCGCAAGAGACTGCCGCATACGATGTTCCTTGTTCCGGGCTATGGCGCTCAGGGCGGCGGAGCTGAAGGACTCAAGGGCGGCTTCGACGAAAACGGTCTCGGCGCTATAGTTAACTCCTCACGCGCTGTTATGTGTGCTTACAAGAAGGAG
This sequence comes from Ruminococcus flavefaciens, assembly GCA_002350065.1. GTDB lineage: Bacteria > Bacillota > Clostridia > Oscillospirales > Ruminococcaceae > Ruminococcus > Ruminococcus flavefaciens_N. The sequence goes on along the minus strand of DEDQ01000069.1, from coordinate 46,011 downwards.
CGCTGCGACGAGCGCGAATTTGCTCAGGCAGCAAGAAGAGAAGTGCTCCGTATGCGCGAGGACATCTGCCAGTACATCAACTTAAAGTAAAAAGCGCTCGGATATGCAGGGGCGGATTCATGGATCAGCCCGTATTATATATTTTTTTGCCGGGTCGATGTGGTAATCGACCCCTACAGAATGAAAAATCATCTCACAATGGCGTGAGTTTTGATAATTTATCCACGAATTTGCGAAAGGAATGTGATACCATGTCATTATTCAACATGAGCGAAAAAGCTTACCTCATGCTTGCCAACGGGCAGATATTCGAGGGCAGGAGCTTTGGCGCAAAAGGTACTGTCATCGGCGAAGTCGTTTTCACGACCGGCCTTACCGGCTATCAGGAAACTCTTACCGACCCCAGCTACTACGGTCAGATAGTTACCCAGACCTTCCCGCTTATCGGCAATTACGGAGTCAACTCCGAGGACAGCGAGTCTGCCAAGTCCTACGTGAGCGGCTACATCGTAAGAGAATGGTGCAATGCGCCCTCTAATTTCCGCTGTGAGGGAAATATCAACGATTTTCTCACCGAGCATAATATCATTGGTATCCACAGCATAGACACACGCTGTCTTACCCGCGTTATCCGTGAAGCCGGCGTTATGAACGGCGTTATAACTACCGAGAACGTCTACGAGAAGAAGGAAGAGCTCCTCGAAAAGATAAAGGCTTTCTCAGTAAAGGACGCTGTAAAGACTGTTACCGGCACTGAAACTCTCAAATATGAGCCCGAGGAAAAGAAATTCCGCGTTGTGCTCTTTGATTTCGGCTACAAGAGAAATATCCGCCGCGAGCTTGTCAAGCGCGGCTGCGAGGTCATTGTTGTTCCGGCATATACGACTGCGGAGCAGGTGAAGGAGATAGCTCCCGACGGAATCATGTTCTCGAACGGCCCCGGAGACCCGGCTGAGAACGTTGAGATAATCGCAAATATCCGCGAGATACAGAAGCTCGGCATACCGATATTCGGCATCTGCCTCGGCCATCAGCTCATGGCTCTTGCAAACGGAGCTAAGACAGAGAAGCTCAAATACGGTCACCGCGGAGCAAATCAGCCTGTTATCGACATCGAGAGCGGTCTCACATACGTTACAAGCCAGAACCACGGCTACGCTGTTATCGGAGACAGCATCGACCCTGCTGTCGGCAGAGTTTCACATATAAATGCAAACGACAAGACCTGCGAAGGCATTCACTATACCTCCGTAAATGCAAGGACTGTTCAGTTCCACCCCGAGGCTCACGGCGGTCCGCTTGATACATCATATCTGTTTGATGATTTCGTTGAGACTATGAAGGAGGGCAAGTGATATGCCGCTTAGAAGTGATATTAAAAAGGTTCTCGTTATTGGTTCAGGTCCTATCGTTATCGGTCAGGCTGCCGAGTTCGACTATGCCGGAACTCAGGCTTGCCGCGCCCTCAAGCAGGAGGGACTTGAAGTTATACTCGTAAACTCTAACCCTGCTACTATCATGACCGATAAGGCAATGGCTGACAAGGTCTACATCGAGCCGCTCACGCTCGACGTTGTAAAGCGCATAATCGAAATCGAAAAGCCCGACAGTCTGCTCTCAACTCTCGGCGGACAGACAGGTCTTACGCTTTCGATGCAGCTCGCTGAGGAGGGATTCCTCGACGCACACAATGTAAAGCTTCTCGGCGCTGACCCTGAAACTATCCACAAGGCTGAGGACAGACAGGCTTTCAAGGACACTATGGAAAAGATAGGCGAGCCGTGTATTCCCTCAAAGGTCGTTGAGACAGTCGAGGACGCAATGGAATTTGCCAAGGTCATCGACTATCCTGTTATCGTTCGTCCGGCGTTTACTCTCGGAGGAACGGGCGGCGGTATCGCTCAGAACGAGGAGGAGCTCCACGAGATAGCTACAAACGGTCTGCGACTTTCACCTATCACACAGATACTTGTTGAAAAGTGCATAAGCGGCTGGAAGGAGATAGAGTTCGAGGTTATCCGTGACGCAAAGGGCAACGTTATCACGGTCTGCTCTATGGAGAACTTCGACCCCGTCGGAGTCCACACCGGCGACAGTATCGTTATCGCTCCTGCTGTAACGCTCAGCGACCGCGAGTACCAGATGCTCAGAACTGCGGCTATAAACATCATCAAGGAGCTCAAAGTCGAGGGCGGATGCAACTGTCAGTTTGCTCTCCACCCGACAAGCTTCAAGTATGCCGTTATCGAGGTAAATCCCCGTGTATCGCGTTCGTCGGCACTCGCTTCCAAGGCTACGGGCTACCCGATCGCCAAGACTGCCGCTAAGATAGCTATCGGCTACACTCTTGATGAGATAATCAATCAGGTAACAGGCAAGACCTACGCCTGCTTCGAGCCTGCACTCGACTACGTTGTTATAAAGTTCCCGAAGTGGGCATTCGATAAATTCGTTTACGCTAAGCGTACACTCGGTACTCAGATGAAGGCTACCGGTGAGGTAATGGCTATCGGTACAAGCTTCGAGCAGGCTATGATGAAGGCTGT
>DEDQ01000069.1:42458-43360 GCA_002350065.1 Ruminococcus flavefaciens | reverse complement strand
GCTCTCAAGCGCGGTATCACTCCCGAGGAGATACACGAGATAACCATGATAGACAACTGGTTCCTCTATAAGCTCCTCAACCTCGCAGAGCTCGAAAAATGGCTCGCTGAGGGCGAACTCACCGAGGAAAAATATGACACTGCAAAGCAGTACGGCTACCTCGACAGCACTATCGAGCGTCTTTCCGGTCAGAAGTGCCCCAAGCGCAAGCGTGCCGTATTCAAGATGGTAGATACCTGCGCCGGCGAGTTCAAGGCTGAAACGCCTTACTTCTACTCCACATTTGACGAGGAGAACGAGGCTAAGCAGTTCATCGAGCGTACTGATACAGGCAAGAAAAAGGTCATTGTTTTCGGTTCCGGTCCTATACGTATCGGTCAGGGTATCGAATTCGACTACTGCTCCGTTCACTGCGTATGGACTCTGAAGGAGCTCGGCTATGAGGCTGTTATCTGCAACAACAACCCCGAGACCGTTTCTACCGACTTCGACACAGGCGACCGCCTCTACTTCGACCCCCTCACCAAAGAGGACGTTGAGGCTATCATCGAGACTGAACAGCCCTACGGCGTTGTAGTTCAGTTCGGTGGTCAGACAGCTATCAAGCTCACACGTCACCTCTCGGATATGGGAGTTCGTATCCTCGGTACCTCTGCGGATATGATAGACGCTGCCGAGGACCGCGAGCGTTTTGATGAAGTCCTCGAAAAGTGCGGTATACCGCGTCCGGCAGGTCATACAGTAATGAACACCGATGAGGCTCTTGTAGCTGCAAACAGCCTCGGATATCCGGTGCTTCTCCGTCCGTCATACGTTCTCGGCGGTCAGAATATGATAATCGCCCACTCCGATGCTGACGTCAAGGAGTACATGGGCATCATCATGAGCCACAACATCGAGAA
>DEDQ01000069.1:42320-42445 GCA_002350065.1 Ruminococcus flavefaciens | reverse complement strand
GTTCTCATCGACAAGTACATGATGGGCACCGAGGTCGAGGTCGACGCTATCTGCGACGGCGAGGACTTCCTTATCCCCGGCATCATGGAGCATATCGAGCGCGCAGGCGTTCATTCCGGTGACTC
>DEDQ01000069.1:41898-42215 GCA_002350065.1 Ruminococcus flavefaciens | reverse complement strand
GTTGAGTATACACGCAAGCTCTCAAAGGAGCTCAACGTTATAGGTCTGGTGAATATCCAGTACGTCGTTTACAATCACGAGGTATTCGTTATCGAGGTAAACCCGCGTTCATCGAGAACAGTTCCCTATATCAGCAAGGTCACCGGCATTCCCATGGTCGATATCGCGACTAAGATAATGTTCGGCGCTAAGCTCAGGGATATGGGCTACGAGAGCGGTCTCTATCCGGCAGGCGATTACGTTGCGGTCAAAGTTCCCGTATTCAGCTTCGAGAAGCTCACAGACGTTGACACTATGCTCGGACCTGAGATGAAGTC
>DEDQ01000069.1:35100-41835 GCA_002350065.1 Ruminococcus flavefaciens | reverse complement strand
GACCTCAAACGCGAGGGAGGAGTTCTCATTTCCGTCCGCGATTCAGACAAGCGTGAGATACTTCCTATCGCTGACAAATTCGAGCGTATGGGCTTTGATATCTATGCTACGTCCGGCACTCAGAGCGTCCTGACGAGAAATATGATAGCTTCGCACCTCGTCCGCAAGATATCGGACGGCGAGCCGAATGTCGTGACTCTCCTCGAAAGCGGGAAGATACACTACGTTATCTCCACCTCCGCAAAGGGCAGACTTCCCGAGCGCGACAGCGTTAAGATGAGACGTAAGTCTATCGAGCGTTCGATTTGCAGTCTTACCGCAGTTGATACTGCAAAGTCGCTTGCAAAGGTGCTCGAATCAGGAAGAACTATCAATGACGTCGAGCTCGTTGACATAACTAAGATATAACGCACTAAAACAGCGCTGATACAGGCGTTTTAAGCCATGGTATTTCTGATCAAATGTCAGAAGTGCTGTGGCTTTTCTATTGACTATGAAAGAATGGTATGCTATAATTGTTACTAACATAATCGGAAATTAACGAGGTGACATTTTATTATGGAACTATATAAAGCGATAAACATCAGAAGAACCGTTCGGGACTTTGAGAATGAGTCGATTTCAACTGAGGTTTTAGAAAAAATTATAGAAGCTGCATTTAAAGCTCCTACTAATGACCATATGAGAGACTGGCATTTTATTATTGTTAGAGATAAACATGTCACGGCAAAACTACTTGACATCATCCCGAAAGGAATATCTGACGACGACATGGAAGCATTGATAAAGGATTGGAATCTAAATGACAGTATACAGCAGGAATGCTATCGCAATGCAGTTCCCAAGCAATACAGGATGCTGTTTGATGCATCTGCAATTATCATTCCGCTTCTTAAACAAAAAACAGATATTCTTCATCCTGATAATATTTCTCATCTCAATGGTTTTGCATCTATATGGTGCAGCATAGAGAATATTTTTCTTTCAGCAACAGCAGAGGGATATGGTTGTAATCTGAGGATACCTCTTGGAAATGAAGCAGAATATGCAAGAAATATTCTTAATTTCCCTGATTATTATTTTATGCCATGCTTCATTGGTATAGGTAAACCTAAAAGTAACGCTGTGTCTGTAAAACAGAAAGAGATCAATATAAAGGAACGAATACACTGGAATAAATTCTGATTTATCTGAGTAACAAGAATAAACACAATGCCCCCGAGCGATTTGAAACGCTCAGGGGCAAAATTTCTGTATGAGGTTATTTCGCGTTTTACAGCATTTTCGTCATGCCGAGCAGATACTTCTGGAGGCGTACCATGTCCGCGATGCCTATTTCGCCGTTGGAGTCGATATCAGCATTTGAAGCCGCGAGTCCTTTAAGCTCCGCCGACTTTACAAGTGCCTTTCGTCCGATAGTGAAATCGAAAACGTCGAGTCTGCGGTCGCAGTCCATATCGCCCTTGATACCGCTGAATTCAAAGTCCTGAACGTTCATGAGGTAGCCGTCATCGCCCTTGAATACGAGGTAGAGGTCCTGAACGCCGGTACACTGCTTAGTGTTGCAGGTGAACTCGCTGAACTCCGTCCAGCCGCCTGTGCCGGAGATATCGCAGCTTCCTATCAGCGTGCCCTCAGCTCCGCCGACACGGAGCTCGATAGTTCCGCCGTCGGTATCGCTTGCAGCGTTTACGCGGAAGCTGTCGGCTCCGGTCTCGAAGTCGACGTTGCGGTAAACTACGTAGCAGCCGTCCATGATGTAGCCGATATCGGTAGCGTCGTGGTCCTTCTGAACTCCGCCGTGCTTGAATCTGAAATCGCAGGCGTTTGTTTTAGCGTAAGCTGTCATCGGTACGGGAGGCTTGTTGTCAGCGCCCCATACCTCGAATTCGTATATTCTTGCGCCGCCCTTGTTGTTCTGCGTAGAGGTCAGCATCGTGAGCTTGACATATCTCGCCGATACTGCGGGAGTGTTCCTGCTGCAAACGGTCTTGGTGTTGCCGTAGACAGTTGAAACGTCAGTCCAGCTCGTGCCGTCGGGACTTGCCTCTATCTTGAAATCGCGGGCGTTCATGCTTATATCTTCCTTAACTCCGGCAAGCTTCAGAGTCCAGCGCTCGATGTCATATTCAGCGCCGAGGTCTACCTGTATCCATTCGCCGCTGAGACCGTCGAGGTCAGCCCATTTTGTGCTTTCCTTGCCGTCAACAGCGAATGCAGCGTCGCCGTCTGTTTCCGAGCCGGAAGAAGTAACATTTTTGCCGAGTGCGACGTTCTGGAGCTCGGCTGACTCGCTCTCGAGCATGAGCTCGCCGGTGAGGGTGTAGGTTTTGCCGGCTTCGGTGTTGAAGCTGACCGTCTCGCCGCCGTATCTCACTGAGCATACGCCGCCTGAGCGTGAGGTGATGCTGACTTTGTCGAGGCTGCCGTTAGTCCAGTACATCTCGTCTACAACGAAGTTTCCGCGGGCGCGGAGTCCGTTTGCGTGACCTGTGCTCCACTTTGAGGGCAGAGCAGGGAGGAGAGTTATCGTATCGTTCTGGCTCTGTAGGAGCATTTCCGTAACGCCCGATGTGAAGCCGAAGTTTCCGTCTATCTGGAAGGGAGGGTGAGCGTCCCAGAGGTTCTCGTAGAGGCGTCCGCCGCCGGAGACCGGCGAAACAAGGAGCTTAACGAGGTTGTATGCGTGCTCGCCGTCTTCGAGTCGTGCCCAGCAGTTGAGCTTCCACGCTTCCGACCAGCCTGTGCCGTCGTCGCCGCGGGCATTGAGCGAGGTCGCGGCTGCCTTTGCTGTCGTGGGATTGTCCTCTGGAGTTATCTCGTATCCGGGGTAGAGCGCGTACATATGCGAGATATGACGGTGCTTTTCGTTCTTGTTATCCCAGTCGTGAGCCCATTCCTGTATCTGTCCCCAGCTTCCGATAGTTTCGGGTCTGATGAGCGTGAGCTTGGAATTGAGGTCGCTGCGCAGCGAAGCGTCTTTGCCGAGTATAGCTGAAGCCTCGGAAACGTCCTTGAAGAGCTCGCGGGCGATGCCGTTATCCATAGTTACCGAGTAGTCGCAGTATGCCTCATTCTGACCGCTGTACGGCGGCAGATTCAGCTCGGGAGATGTACTCGGGCTGATAGCCATGTACTCCTGACCGTTAATATCGACCGGTATCATCAGCTCGTTGAGGAATGACGCGCTGCCCTTGATAACGGGGTAGACCTTTTCGAGGTAGTCCTCATTCTGATTGAATCGGTAAGCGTCGTAGAGCATATTCGATACCCATGCGCCGCCGACCGGCCATTGTCCCCATGTTCCGTCGATAGGAGCGGTCCTGTTCCAGAGGTCGGTGTTGTGGTGGAGCACCCAGCCCTCGCTGATGCCGTAGTGGACTCTTGCGGTCTCGTTTCCGGCTTCCTGCAGGGTCAGAGCCTTGTCCACGAACGGAGCGAAGCACTCCTCGAGATTGGTCGTGAGAGCCGGCCAGTAGTTCATCTCGTAGTTGATGTTCGTTGTAGCCTTACTGCCCCACGCCGGACTTGAATACTTGTTCCAGATGCCTTGAAGGTTCATAGGCTGAGCATCGCGTGAGGCGGCTATCATCATGTATCTGCCGTACTGGTAGAGCATTTTTACCATTTTCGGGTCCTGAGTTTTGCCGAATTCGCTTATGCGCTGGTCGACAGTCTTTGAGTTGGAAACGCTGCTGTCGCCGCCGAGGTCAACGTCCACGCGCTTGAAGAGCTCCTGATAGTCGGCTTTATGGTGCTCGTACAGAGTATCGTATGAGAGCTTCTCAGCCTTGGCGATATCAGCCTTTGCGTCGCCTTTTTCATCTCCGTTGCAGAGCTTGTAATTGACGAAATTAGTCCTTATGGAGGTGAGTATCATTACGGAATCGGCTCCGGAAACGTTTATCGAGCCGTTTCCGGCAGAGACAGTGCCGCTTTCGGGAATGACCTTGCTCCGGCTGGAGAAGTATACCGCGCCCTTTACCCAGTTGTCATCGCTGCCGTGACCGTTAGCGACGAGGGTATCGTTTCCGTCTGTGGAAACTCCGCCGTTGAGGACGTTCTCATATCCGAGCGACATCGAAACAGCTCCGGACTTGTTTGCGGTTATCCTTGTTACCATTACCTGATCGGGGTAGCTGACAAATGTCTCGCGGGTATATTTAACACCGTTACAGCTGTATTCGGTGCGGGCTACAGCGTCGTTCATGTCGAGCGAGCGGGTATAATCGGATACATTTTTGTGACCGAAGGAGAGCTTGAGTCCGCCGACCATTTGGTATTTCGCTTCTCCGCCGCCTATCATGCGGCTTCCGATGAGGTCGTTCGCGCTTTTATACTTGCCGTCCTTCAGGAGATTCTGCGCCTCTTTGAGATAGTTGGCGGCGCCGTCCTTGTTGTTGTTGCTCGGACCTGAGCTCCAGACCGTACACTCGTTGAGGTCGATGAGCTCGTCGGGACAGTTGCCGTAAACCATGCCGCCGATGCGTCCGTTTCCGATTGGCAGAGCCTTGTAGAAGGATTCGTCGTTGTTGAAGGCATTGTTGGTATTTACGTTGCCTGCCGATTTCGTATAGCGCATTACGAGGTCGTCATCGTAAGCGTAGGTGTTATTTGTGTCGAATGCCGCGTCCGATTCCGGCATCTGAGGGATACCGGATATCAGTGGCAGAGTCAGACACGCCGAAAGGCATATCGACATGAATTTTTTTGTGATTCGCATATTCCCCAAACCTCTTTTCTATTATGCCTCGAATTTCTGATATCTTTATGTGCGGAACGCCTTTCACGGCGTTCCGCGGCTTTTTATACTATGAGCTTTCTGAGCGCTACAAGGTCGAATGTATCTGTTACGCCGTCCTTGTCGAGGTCAGCAGCTTTGTACTGGCTTGCAGTGAACTTCTCAGCTCCGAGGAGATATCTCTCCATGCATACAAGGTCTGCAACGCCGAGACTGCCGTCGAAGTTGATATCGCCCTCAAGCTCGTCCGCGGGCAGAGCGATAGCTATACGGTCGATAGAAGGTCCGTTGCCCTTTGTGTTGTAGAGCTTGACAGAGTTGTCGCCCTTTCTGAGATTTACCTGCATATTTACTGCGCGGATTCCCGACCAGTCGTTCTTATTTGCGTAGAGATTGTCGAGAGTGCCTGCGTACTGTCCGTTGATGTCCACCATGAGGCTTCTCGGCTCGCCGGAAACATAGTAGATACGGAGCGTGTACTCGCCGTCAGCGGGAGCAGATACGTTCGTGAATGTAACGTCGTTTCCTGCGCCTCCGCCTATCCAGCCGACGTATGCGTCGTTCGAGCAGTATTTGCCCTGTTTTCCGGCAGTTATAGAAGCCTTGCCGGAGAGCTTTGCATTCTCTGCTTCGTAGCTCTTGTAGTTGGAATAGGGCGTTGTGAGCTTCATCGTGCCCTTTGTGAGCTTGATGACGAATCCGCCGTTCGGGAGGAGCGAACGCTTGATAGTGTCCTTGCTTGTGAGACCGTTGAGGACTGTTACCTCGAGGTCGCTGTCGTCCTTGTTGTCGGCGAAGATGTAAGCGTTGTATTCTCCGTCGGATATGAGCTTGGAGAGGTCAACGGTGACGTCTCTCTGGTTTATGGTCGAAGCGCCGATATACCAGTCGCTGCCGCTTCTTCTTGCGGTAACGTTGAACTGCATCGGGTAGCCGTCGAGGACTCTCATATCGTCCCATGCAACGGGTACGTCATTGAGGAGCGGGAGTGCCGATGAGCCTTCATAGGTATATACTGACTGCGCGAAGTGCTGGATTCCTGACTCGATATTTACAACGTCTGCGAGTGCGAATCCGGCAGTTGCCTTGATGCCGTAAACGGGTATGCCGGTAGGAGTGAAATCAGCCGAGCCGACAACGTTTCGTGTGAATGTATATGATACGCGGTTCTGGAGAGAAGGACTCTCGAACCACTTGTAATACTCGGTTCCGTTGATAGCCTCGAAGGAGACAACGTTCGGGAATGTCCGGCTCTCGCCGCGAGGGATAGTACAGCCGTGGAAGAGCACCATGAGCTTGTTCTTGGCTGCAATAGTCGCGCAGAGGTACATCTGCTTCATGGTCTCCTGAGTGTCGCTCTCGTAGTAGTCAACCTTTACGCCCTGAACTCCGAGACCGTGGATACGCTCGAATTCGCGCACGATTGTAGCCTCGTCAAGGAGCGAATAGTAAGGATATGCGGGATTGCCCTTGCTGTCCTTATAGCCGTTATGACCCTTGTTGTTAACTCCGTACCAGAGGTAGATTCCGATGCCCTTTTTGCCTGCATATTCGCAGAGCTCGCGGACTTTTTCCTCACTGTTGTCCCAGAGCGCCCAGCCAAAGTCGAGACATACGAAGTCCCAGCCGTTTTCAGCCGCGAAGTCGATGTAATCCTTCTGAGTGTGGTACTCGATAGGAGAATCGCCGCCGCTGCTCCACCATGACCATGCTGTCTTGCCGGGATGGATCCAGCTTGTATCCTCTATGACCGAGGGAGGATTCAGGTTGAGGATAAGGTCGCTTGAAGCCATTTCGTTGAGGTCGTTGCCGATAACGCAGGCTCTCCACGGTGTATGGAGGGCTGTTCTTGAAGAGATAGTTCCTACCTTGACGCCGCCCTTGAATCTCAGGCTGTGGTAATTGCCGAGGAACTGTACAGCTCCGGCGCAGTAGGGCTCTTCCTCGTTGAAGACGCTTGCCTCGGAGACGGTTACCCATGTTTTGTCAGCGAG
>DEDQ01000069.1:32597-35061 GCA_002350065.1 Ruminococcus flavefaciens | reverse complement strand
TCGACCATGTCCCATTCGTAGGTAGCGTTAGGCCAGTTGCTCCAGAAGGTGCTCTTATCCGGGAAGATCATTTCGGTCGATTCTTCCTTGAGCGTCACGCCATTGTTGAGCGCACACCGTACTCCGATACCGTCATCGTATGTGCGGAGAACGACTGTCATAATAGTTTTGTCCTTTTTGAGCGGGAATGATACCTCGTTGTAGTTGTCGTGCATTTTGCTGTGCTTGCCGAAAGGCATAGTATAGTCCTCTTTATGCGAGATGCGGGTCGGCGAGGGAGCTGTTTTCGCAAAGCCGCTGTCGAGGTTTTCAGTAGTTGTCACAAGTCCGATTTTTGAGGGGAGTATAACTGTCTCGCCCGTGGACTTGTTAACGGAATAGTAATAGCTTCCGTTGTTATCGACCCAGAACTTTGTCACGAGCTTGCCGGTAGGGGAGGAGGTCTCGAGAGTCGGGAGACTTGTTACCTCTGCGCCGGTGCGTGAGCGTGATTTTTCCGAGCCGGGTACGCTTTCAGCAGGAGAAACGGTATTACCGTCGAATGTGTACTTGTAAAGAGGCTCTGCATCGCTGAGACCTGTAACTCCGTTATTATAGAATGTTATATCGTCCACGAGCATTTCAGCGTCATCGTCGGAGTAGACCGAGTGACCGATAGAATTGTAGATATAACGCTTCAGTGTATTGCCTTCCAGCAGACTTTTTGTTGCTTCCAAAGCCGTGTCAGTTGTGCTGCCAACCTGAGCGTCGTCGATATAATAAGAGGTGCCGTTCGGTGTGCATACAACTGAGAGCTGGTGCCATTTTCCGGTATCCGGAACGGCGTCAAGGTCGAATATGCCGCGGTGCATATCATCGTCGGCGGTAGATGTATAGGTTCCGGCGAAAATGCTCGCGCGGTAAGCTTTTTTGTTTTTGATGTCAACGGAAATGTCAGGGGAGGTATATGACGGAGCGTTGCCAGTTCCGAAGGGAACGGTCGAGAACTGGAAAAGTCTCGAATAATCAGAAGCGCCGCTTCCGAGACAGAATTTCATTGAGAAGCGGAAACCGTCCCAGCAGCCGTCCTTGAAAAGCTCGGGGAGTTGGAGCCAGCTCTCGCCGAATGAGCCGCCCTTGAGCGAGAGAACGTTGGAATCGACGTCAGAGCTGTATATGACCTCAGCGTTTCCGCGCAGATAGGCAGGAGCGTCATATAAGCCTGTGCTTGATACAGCAGAGCCGTCTCCGGCAGCGGCTGAGCTCTGGAAAACGGGCAGAGCATTAGCGCAGAGTGCGGCAGTCGCGGCAACGCTGAAATAGAGCGTTGTGCAATGTGTTTCACTGTTAATTACCTTCTTTCGTTTTAGATTCACGTCTGTTATCATATCCCCATATACTGTGGACGTGTAAAATATAATAAACCACTTTAATTTTATTCATAAATACGTAACCATTCAACCCATTTTTTGAAGAAAAAGTGGAAAAACTGCACATTTTATTTAAAAACACCGTGAATAAATTGTAATATGATGAAAATATATATCTTATAAAGCTTTGTTAGATATAGTCCAATATAAATTGTATATTTTCCGCTTTTTTATACCATAATAATCTGTATCGATATATTTTTTTGAAGAATTTTACCAAAAACACTTGAAATGATCTTTTATTAGTGATATAATATAATCAACGTCAAAGTTTTTTGATGACGATATTTTTTTATATGGAGAATACAAATTGACTGCTAAAGAAGAATTTATTTCAATATATAATGAATTCATCAAGCGTCCCGGAGCTGATAAGCTCCTCGATTACCTTGAGAATAAAAGCGACTTTTTCACAGCTCCGTGCAGTACGCGCTTCCACGGCGCCTACGAGGGCGGTCTCGTTGAGCACAGCGTCAACGTTTACCACTGTCTCAAAGACTACCTCTCACGTCTGCGCGTAAAGGAGGTCTACGGAATGGAGTTTTCCGACGAGACCATTGCGATAGTTTCGCTCCTGCATGATGTTTGCAAGGTGAATTTCTACGCAACTGAGATGCGCAACAGAAAAAACGAAGAGACCGGTCAGTGGGAGAAAGTACCGTTTTACACGATAAATGATACTCTGCCGTATGGGCACGGTGAGAAATCAGTGTATATCATCTCCGGCTTTCTCTATGGCGAGGGAAGGCTCACACGCGACGAGGCTCTTGCTATCCGCTGGCATATGGGATTTTCAAGCGAGGACGACAACAAGAACACAATAGGCAGAGCACTTGAAATGTATCCCCTCGCATTTGCGCTCCATGTCGCTGATATGGAGGCTACATACTTCCTTGAGGGAAGCATAAAATAGGTATATATCGTCTCTTTTCGGGACGTGAGTATAAAGGATTTCATTTACAAAGGAGAAAAAACATGAACTGGTACGATAACGCGATAATCTATCATATTTATCCGCTCGGCTTCTGCGGAGCTCCGAAATTCAACGATTTCGG
>DEDQ01000069.1:13770-32514 GCA_002350065.1 Ruminococcus flavefaciens | reverse complement strand
TTCGGACCTGTTTTCGAGTCTGTAGAGCACGGCTATGACACTGTTGACTACAAGAAGATAGACCGCAGACTCGGCGATAACAACTCGTTCCGCTTTATCTGCGACCGCCTCCACGAGAACGGCATAAGAGTTATACTCGACGGAGTTTTCAACCATGTCGGCAGAAAGTTCCCGCAGTTTGTTGACATTCAGGAAAAGGGTCAGGCAAGCGGCTACTGCGACTGGTTCCAGAACCTCAACTTCGGCGGTCAGAGCCCGTGCGGCGACCCGTTCTGGTACGAGGGCTGGAACGGACACTACAACCTCGTCAAGCTCAATCTGCGCAATGTAGGAGTTTGCGACCACCTCATCGACGCTATAAACTACTGGATAGAGTCCTTCGGCATCGACGGTATCCGCTTCGACGCCGCTGACTGCATCGACTTCGATTTCTTCAAGCGTATCCGCAGCTTCTGCAAGGGCAAGAAGCCTGATTTCTGGCTCATGGGTGAGATAATCCACGGCGATTACAACCGCTGGGCTAATCCGGAAATGCTCGACAGCGTTACAAACTATGAGTGCTACAAGGGCATTTACTCCTCACATAACGACAAGAACTACTTCGAGATAGACTACTCTATCAATCGTCAGTCAGGCGTAAACGGCGGTATTTACAAGAATATCAACCTCTACAACTTCGTGGACAACCATGATGTTAACCGTATTGCCAGCACTGTAAACAATCCGGCATATCTCCCGCTCGTTTATACTCTCGAGTACACAATGCCCGGTATACCTTCGATTTACTACGGAAGTGAATACGGCGTTCAGGGACGCAAGGAGAACAACTCCGACGATAATCTCCGTCCCTGTCTCCACCTTGCTGATATGGAGCGCGAGAATATCGACCTCTACAGGCATATCGTGAAGCTCGGACGTATCTACAAGGCTTATCCCGCTGTCAGAACAGGATACTATGAGCGTATCCAGATAACAAATCAGCAGCTTCTCTTCAAGAAGGTTCAGGGTGACCAGACTATCTACATTGCTCTCAACCTCGGAGACTATCAGTACGATTTCAACTTCAGCACTCATCTTCCTGCACTTGTTGACGTTCTCAGTGCGAACCAGATCGAGGTAAAAGACGGAAATGCGCATATCTCTATGCCTCCGTTCAGCTCGATGATAATCGTTTCTGACGATATCGTAAACACTGAGCCGGACGAAGCTCCCGCACATGAAATTGCTCCTCACGACGAGACTGAGGTAGAGGTCGGAGCTCACTACCGCCACTACAAGGGCAACGAGTATGAGGTCATCGCAGTAGCACGTCACAGCGAGAACAACGAAGAGCTCGTAGTTTACAAGTCGCTGAAGGACGGAGCTGTATGGGCTCGTCCGAAGGCTATATTCTGCGGCAAATCCAGTGACGGAACAACTCAGCGATTCGTAAAGCTTTAATAATAAAAAGGAGTCCGTAAGGGCTCCTTTTCATATCTGCATATAAAAAAGCCTGTACAAAACGTACAGGCTTTTAGTTTGAGCATTATTCAAACATGGGTGTTGAAAGATAGCGCTCACCGGTATCAGGAAGGAGAGCTACGATTGTCTTGCCCTTGTTCTCGGGTCTCTTTGCGAGCTGTATAGCTGCCCAGAGAGCGGCTCCGGAAGAAATGCCTACGAGGATACCCTCCTGACGAGCGATGTTTCTGCCGGTCTCGAATGCGTCCTCGTTTGCGACCTTGATTATCTCATCGTAGATGTCAGTGTCGAGAGTCTCAGGAACGAATCCGGCACCGATACCCTGTATCTTATGAGGACCTGCCTTGCCCTCGGAAAGAACAGGTGAGCTCTCGGGCTCTACTGCTACTATCTTGACATTGGGATTCTGTGACTTGAGGTAAGCGCCTGTACCGCTGATAGTTCCGCCTGTACCTACTCCGGCAACGAAGATGTCAACTTTGCCGTCAGTCTGATCCCATATCTCAACGCCGGTAGTACGCTTGTGAATGTCGGGGTTAGCGGGGTTTGTGAACTGTGAGGGGATAAAGCTGCCGGATATCTCTCTTGCGAGCTCGTCAGCCTTTTCGATAGCTCCCTTCATGCCCTTTGAGCCGTCAGTGAGAACGAGCTCAGCTCCGTATGCCTTCATGAGGTTGCGGCGCTCGATGCTCATGGTCTCGGGCATTGTGATGATTAGACGATAGCCTCTTGAAGCCGCTACAGAAGCGAGACCGATGCCGGTGTTTCCGCTTGTAGGTTCGATGATGACACTGCCCTCTCTGAGAAGACCTTTTGCCTCTGCATCGTCTATCATTGCCTTAGCGATTCTGTCCTTTACGCTTCCTGCGGGATTAAAATACTCAAGCTTTGCAAGCAGTCTTGCGTCGAGCGAGTTGTTTTTTTCGGTGTTCTCGAGCTCGAGAATAGGTGTGTTTCCGATAAGGTCAGTAATTTTCTTGTAGATTGCCATGGTATTCATCCTCCGTATAATAAAAAATTTGAAATGTTTATCTGGTTAATGCTGTCAGGAGCAACATCGTTCCGTAAGAAGAAATATCATCTTATCACCTCAAAACTGTGTGGATTATATCCTATCTGTTTGGTATGAATAGATTATATCATATACTTGGACGTTTGTCAAGTCTTTTTTGAAAAAATTTTTTTGTATTCCTATTAGACTGCGGGGAATTGAAACATCGGAAAAAAACGGAATTGTTCACAGAATTTCATTGAATTTGAAGCCCGGAAATGCTATAATAAGTATATAATGGTATCGGTGGTGGTATTGATGAACGACTCGAAGATGGAAAAAGCTCTGCTTTTAGGTGCGGGTCTCCTCTTTGCCTGTTCAGGTATGTGGAAGCTTTATGATGTCATTTTTGCGCCGTCAGAGCCTGTTATCATTGAAAATACCGAAGTTACAGATGCCGTATCAACTATTACAGGGACTGTAGCTTCCTCATCGAAAACGAAAGCGGCAAGCGAGCCGACTTCCGAGGAGTTCATCTTCCTTGACCTTAATACAGCCGATGTTTCCGAGCTTGAAAAGCTCCACGGGATTGGCGCACAGACTGCTGCACGCATAGTCGGGTACCGCGAGGAGCACGGAGGATTCCGGAACATCGAGGAAATAATGAATGTGAGCGGCATTGGCGAGGCGACTTTTTCGGATATAAAAGAGCATATCTTCGTTGTTGACCCTGTTTATGAAACGGAGCCGGTTACGGAGACTGAGCCGGTCACGGAAGCTACCGCTGAAAGAACGGAAACAGAGCCCGAGACGGAGCCTGTCCTCACTCTTGAGGAAGCGGCTCCGATAAATATAAACTCTGCTGATAAGGAGCTTCTCATGCTCCTTCCTCATGTTGACGAGGAGACCGCTGAACATATAATTGCACTCCGCGAAGAGCTGGGCAAGTTCAGTCACCCGTACGAGCTTCTTTACGTCGATGACCTCACCCAGCCGGAAGTCGCTGAAATAACCCAATATGTGACCGTGTAGGAAGGAAAAAGCTCAGCAGATACGTTTGATAAGTATCAGAGCTGTTTGCGCTCAGTCAAATTTAGTGTAAATGCTCTTATCTGAAACTGCCGGAGCGTAGTCCCATTCTGATATATGTCCGTCCTCGCAGAAATAGCTGAAATCGCGGCAGGGGATACACTCCTCGCAGACGTCGACTATAACCAGCTTGACTTTCATTTTTTCGGGGATTATAGCCTTTATGTAGACGCTTACGCTCTCGCCGGGATGGACGTCGCTCCGGAGCTCGGCAAGTCCTGCAAGATTTGGTGCAAGCTCAACGAAAACGCCGTATTCCTCGACTGAGCGAACGATTCCGGAGACTGTCTCGCCCGCTTCAAAACAGGCGGTATTCTCTTCCCATGTGCCGAGAAGCTCCTTGTGAGTGAGGCATATCCTGCCGCCGTCAGTCGAACGCACTACGGCTTTGATGAACTGACCGGTGCGGAAACGGTCTGAGGGGTGGGAGATGCGCGAAACAGATATCGCATCTATCGGTATCAGCGAGGGGACTCCGCAGCCGATATCCACGAAGCAGCCAAACTGCTCGAGATGAGTTACTCTTGCTTCGATGACGTCTCCGCTGGTGAGTTTGCTCATTCTGTTGCTGATGAAATCCTCCTGAGCGGCTGCACGGGAGAGCACGGCTGAGACTTTGCAGCCGTCCTTATGGAGCTCAATTACCTTGAAGCATACTATCTTATTGACGCGGGATATCATGGCGATATCCCGCGTTTTGCCTTCTCTGACACCTACTGCGCCCTCCTCGCGCGGGATAATGCCCTCGCCGCAGGGAAGGTCGACGATGAGCGCGTGCGAGCTGTCGCAGAGCGCGGCACGCGCTTCGAGGATAAGCCCTTTTTTCATTGCCTCGGCAAGTCCCTCAGCAGATGCGATATACCTTTGGTTTTCAGCCGTCCTGTAGAGACAGCCCTCCGGTCTGTAATCCATGTTTATACCTCCGTGATGATTATTCGGGAAGAGCTTTTCAAGCCTGTTGCGGCGTTGAAAAGCAGATGTATCCCGTTTTTTCTTGTGAGATAATCATATTCGCGGAGGCAGCAGTTTATGCCATATTTATCCCGCCCATTGTCATGATGAGCGAGTATATCTCATCACTGCGGCTGCCGTCGCATACGATATACAGCGAGGAGCGTGAATGTCCGCTGCTGCTTCTGCGCGTATCCGGAGCTTCCTCAGCAATGCTGTCGACCGCCTGCAATGGGCTTTCCGCCGGAGCGGAAACTGCCGGTTCGCTGACTATATTAGCCGAATAAACGCCTTTTACATCCTGCATTATGCGTTCCATTGCGAGTCCGGCTTTTTCCGGAGTGTCAAATCCTGCGATAACTCGTGTAACCATAGCTTTTTCTCCTTCTGAACGTCCGCCTTCAATGGCAGATTTGTTTGTATTATATATTTTTGAAGAGCGTTTTTATTATTTTTCCACAAAACTGAAAAAATATACCTGCAAAATATTGATTTACAACGGATTTTGGGGTATAATGTGAAATGTACGATTTTTTCCGGAAACAAAAAGGGGGGAATGTTTTTGGATATCCGACCAGATGATATACTTACTATGAAGAAGCCGCATCCGTGCGGTGCTAACGAGATGCTGGTCATACGCTCCGGCATGGATTTCAGATTGAGATGTGTCGGCTGCGGCAGAGAATTCATGGTCCCCCGAAACAAGATAGAGAAAAACATAAAACGAATCAAAAGAGAGTCCGAGGGATAGACGGCAAAGCATTATTTCACGATATTCATTTGGAAGGATAGATATAATGTTTGAAAAGCTTGCCCTTATGGAGCAGAAATATGAAGAGATAAGCGCTAAGCTGGCTGACCCTGAGACCGTGAGCGACAATAAGCTGTATACCCAGCTGATGCGCGAATTCAAGAATATGACTCCTATTATTGAGAAATACCGCGAGTATAAGAAGGCTCAGGCTTCATTCGATGAGGCGAAGGAGCTCCTCGATGCGGGTGGTCTCGATAAGGATTTCAAGGAAATGGCTCAGGCTGAGCTTGAAGAGAACAAGGAGCTTATGGAGGAGTTCACTCAGGAGCTCAAGGTCCTGCTTCTCCCGAAAGACCCCAACGACGATAAGAACGTCATCATTGAGATAAGAGGCGGTGCCGGCGGAGAAGAGGCTTCGCTGTTTGCAAATTCGCTCTACCGTATGTATACGATGTATGCCGAATCCAAGGGCTGGAAGCAGGAGGTGCTGAGCGCCAATCCTACCGAGCTCGGCGGCTTCAAGGAGATAAGCTTCTCTATCGAGGGCGACGGCGCATACTCGCGTCTCAAATACGAGAGCGGCGTTCACCGCGTTCAGAGAGTTCCCGAGACTGAATCTCAGGGACGTATCCATACCTCAACGGTAACTGTGGCAGTCCTCGTCGAAGCGGACGAGGTCGAGCTTGAAATAAATCCCACTGACCTGAAGATAGACTACTTCCGCGCAAGCGGAGCAGGCGGACAGCATATAAATAAAACAGAGTCCGCCGTTCGTATAACATATCTGCCGACGAATGTCGTGGTAGAGTGTCAGGACGAACGCAGTCAGCATAAGAACAAAGACAAGGCAATGAAGATACTCCGCAGCCGCATATATGAGGCTATGCTGGAGGAACAGGCAGCAAAAGTGGCTTCCGAGAGAAAAATGCAGGTCGGCACAGGCGACCGCTCGGAGCGCATACGTACCTACAATTTCCCGCAGGGACGTCTTACCGACCACCGTATCGGTCTGACGATATACCGCCTCGAGGATATGATGAACGGAAACCTCGACGAGGTATTCGACGCCCTTGCTACGGCAGATCAGGCTGCAAAGCTGGCAAGTCAGGAAGAATAAGCTGTTATGGAAACTTTATTGCTTAGCACCAGCGATGAGGACATTGCTCTCGCTGCGGAAATGATAAAAAATGGTCAGGTCGTAGGTATCCCGACTGAGACTGTATACGGGCTCGGCGCTGACGCTTCCAACGAGGAGGCTGTCAGGAGCGTTTTTGCTGCAAAGGGCAGACCTGCGGACAATCCGCTGATAGTCCACCTTGCCGATTTTTCACACGCTGTGAAGTATACATCGTCGATACCCGAGCTCGCGTATAAGCTCGCAGAGCGATTCTGTCCCGGACCTCTTACAATGGTGCTGCCCAAAAATGAGCGCATTCCCATGGTGACCTCCGGCGGACTTGATACCGTCGGTATCCGTGTGCCCTCACATAAGGCTATGCACCGCATAATCGAGCTTTCAGGCTGCGCTATCGCTGCGCCCTCTGCCAATACGTCAGGACTTCCGAGCCCTACCTCAGCAGAGCACGTTATGCGCGATATGAACGGCAGGATAGCTGCTGTAGTTGACGGCGGACAGTCTGAATTCGGCGTAGAATCAACAGTTATCTCCTTTGACGGCGCTGACGCGGTAAGGATACTCCGTCCGGGAGCCGTTACCCGTGAGATGCTGCTTGAGGTATGCGGCGAGGTCGTTATCGACCCTGCTATACTCCATGAGGTCGATGCCGGAGCTAAAGTAGCTTCTCCCGGCATGAAATACAAGCACTACTCCCCGAAAGCCGATATCATCATGGTCGAAGCGGCTATGGACGATTTCACAGCTCTTGTGGGCGAGAATTATAAAGATAACGTATGGGCGCTCGTTTTTGACGGAGACGAGAACGGCTTCCCGTACAGGAATATGACATACGGAGCAGACAGCTCCGGACAGGCGCACTGGCTCTTTCAGCGGCTGAGAGAGCTCGATGACCTTGGTGCTGAAAAGGTCTATGTCCGCGCTCCCTCGACCGAGGGTGTCGGACTTGCAGTATATAACCGCCTCATCAGGGCGGCAGGATTCGAGGTGATAAGGATATGAACAGTCTTGAAGGCGTAATGGTGGTAGGTCTTACCGGTCAGACAGGCGCGGGCAAAAGCACAGTCTCCCGCGTATTCAAGGATAACGGATTCGCAGTTATAAACGCTGACAGCATTGCGAGAAATGTCGTTGAGACCGGAAGCAAATGCCTCGACGAGATTTCCGACTTCTTCGGAAGCGGTATCCTCAACCCCGATAATTCGCTGAACAGGAAGGCACTTGCAAAGATAGTCTTTACCGACAAGTGCAAACTCGATTCGCTCAATACCATCATATATCCCTACATCACCGGCGAGATACTCCGCCAGATACGAAAGCATTCCGAAAACGGCGAGAAGCTGATACTTCTCGATGCGCCTACTCTCTTTGAGAGCCGCGCTGACGACTTCTGCGAGCTCATCATATCCGTTATCGCAGAGCCTGATGTACGCGAGAGGCGTATCATCGAGCGTGACGGTCTCTCGCATGAGCAGGCTAAGGAGCGTATGAGCTCTCAGCTCGACGAGGAATTCTTCGTATCGCATTCCGATTACATCATCGGCAACAATGATTCTATCGAGACCGTAAACGCGATATCGCGTGAGGTCTCTGACAAGATAAAGGATATTTACTACGACAGAACTACAGCGGCTGTCAAGTGAATACAGGAAGGAGCTTTTGACAATGGACGAAAAAAACAAGGTATCAAAGGAACTGAAGGAAAAGCTTTTCCTCAAGCGCAAGAACGGCTATACAAGGATAAGCAGTGAAGACGAAAAGGCAAGCTTTGCCTTCGCCGACGATTACAAGGCATTCCTCGACACTGCAAAGACCGAGCGCGAGGCTGTTGAAGAGGCTCTCAGACTTCTCAAAGCCAAGGGCTTTACCGAATACAAGAAGGGCATGAAGCTCAAGGCTGGTGACAAGGTATACCGCAACAACCGCGGCAAGGCTGTACTCATGGCGGTTATCGGCACTGCTCCCATTGAGGAGGGCGTAAGGCTCTGCGCGGCGCATATCGACTCGCCGAGACTTGACCTCAAGCAGAATCCTCTCTACGAGGACAACGAGCTCGCACTCTTCAAGACACACTACTACGGCGGGATAAAGAAGTATCAGTGGACTACCATTCCCATGGCTCTCCACGGAGTTATCATAAAGGCTGACGGCTCTAAGGTAAGCGTTTCTATCGGCGAGGACGAGAATGACCCCGTTTTCTGCGTTACCGACCTTCTCCCGCACCTCGCAACAGAGCAGATGACACGTACTGCTACAAAGCTCATCAAGGGCGAGGACCTCAACCTCCTCATCGGCTCTATCCCGTTCCGCGAGGACGAGACAAGCGAGGCTGTAAAGCTCAATATCCTCAATCTTCTCTTTGAAAAATACGGCATCACAGAGGCGGACTTCATCTCCTCCGAGCTTGAAGCTGTTCCCGCATTCAAGGCGAGAGATATCGGCTTCGACAGAAGCCTTATCGGCGGATACGGTCACGATGACCGCTGCTGCTCATATCCTGCTCTCAGAGCAACTCTCGACTGCGATGCTCCTGTTCATACCGCAGTAACGGTCCTCACAGACAAGGAGGAGACCGGCAGCGACGGCAATACAGGTCTGTGCTCGTCTTACCTCGAGTATTTTATCCATGACCTCGCTGAGTCGCTCGGCGCTAAGGGCAGGGACGTTCTCTCCGCTTCCGAGTGCCTTTCTGCGGACGTTAACGCTGCATTCGACCCTACTTATCCCGAGGTCAACGAGCGTAACAACTGCGCATATATCAATAAGGGCGTTTGCATTACAAAATATACCGGCGCACGCGGAAAATCCGGCACTTCTGACGCTTCAGCAGAGTTTGCAGGACGCATCAGACGTCTCATGGACAGCAGAGAAGTCATCTGGCAGACCGGTGAGCTCGGCAAGGTAGATGCCGGCGGCGGCGGAACTGTTGCTGCATATATCGCTAACCTTGATGTTGATACTATCGACATGGGAGTTCCTGTGCTTTCGATGCACGCTCCGTTCGAGGTCATTTCCAAGCTCGACCTCTACATGGCATATAAGGCGTTTGCAGCGTTTATTGCTGACTGAGTATGACGTATTATTTGTGAGGTATCCTAATGAAAAAAATTATAGCTCTTATCGCATTATTAGCTTCTGCCGCAATATTCACAGGCTGCGGAAAGGACGTGCCCGAAACATCGTCCGATTTCAAGGCTCCGACAACTGCTGCTTCAAGCACTGAGGCTTCAACTGAGGGCGTTTCTGAGACTTCATCGGAGACTGCCACTGAGGCTGCCGAATCAACTGCTGAGACGAGTGCTCCCTCTTCTGCTGAGAGGGCTGACATGAGTGCTCTTGCGGGCTATTGGTATGCTGACGGCGACTACAGACAGTCGTGGCTGCATATCACTGCTGACGGCAGGTACGAATCCTACAGACCCTCCGGTCTCAAGGTCGAGGACGGCACTGTCACATACGGCCCGGTCGATGGATCCGGAACAATGGGATATAACTTCAAGTCCGAAAGCTACGGCTCGTCAATGAGCTTTACTCTTGACGGCGAGCAGCTCGTTCCCGTGACGGAGTACGATCAGCATTATCAGAAACTCTACGGCGAGGGCGGTCTCGGCGACGACGGACGCGGAGCTGATGAGAAGTTTGTCGCTTCTGACTATGTCGGCAACTGGGGCTGCGAGAGAGCTTACATCACTATCGAGGACAAGGGTGAGGGAGTTTTCCGTGCTGTCGTTAACTGGTCTTCAAGCGCGGCAGCTCATGTTCAGTGGGATTATCCTCTCATATTTGACGGCGAGAACCTCGTATGCGACAATGCAGGTACAAAGACCTATATCGAGTTCACATCTCCTGATACCGAACCCGAGAGCACTGTTGAAGCCGAGAATTGCAGCGCAAGATTCGAGCTTCGTCCCGACGGTCTGTTCTGGAATGACCTGACTGACCACGACGCTGATTTCATGATATTTATCAAGTATTGATGTTTATCCGGAAGTAGTTTTATACTTCCGGATTTTTTTGTTATTTCCTGTTGCTTTTTCGGAAAAAATATGGTATACTTATACAGATATGTGTGCAATTTGCATAGATTTACAGGAGGAAAGATATGAGAGAGCGTAGATCCGGAGATTTATTGAAACGAACTGCGGCGGCTGTTATTGCAATGGCAGCAGTTTCATCATGTATGTATACTCCCGCTGCGGGAGCTGTTTCGTCAGTTCAGACTGCCGGAGAGGAAGTTCCCGTGAGCATTGACAATGCGGATGTGGAAACCGAACAGGAGGAGACTTCTCAGCCTGCCGAGAAGCCTGATATTCAGGACACGACTTCTCCCGATGAGCCGCCTGTCGAGGAGCCGCTTCCCGAGGACGTTTTCCAGTATGAAGATACAGAGGAGGGAGCGGTCATAACCGGCTATACCGGCTCTGATGAGAATGTGGCCATTCCCGCTGAGATAGACGGCAAAACAGTAGTAGCTGTCGGGGACAATGCCTTTGCGGAAAATGAGGACATAACATCAGTCGAATTCCCTGAGACGGTCATTTATATCGGCGAGAATGCGTTCAAAGCCTGCTCAGGACTTGAGAGCATAACAATTCCTGCGAATGTGAAAACTATTGCCGCAGGAGCTTTTGCGAAATGCTTTTTTCTGAAAGAGGTCACACTTTCCGAGGGAGTTGAATCCATTGGAAAAGGAGCATTTGACGGCATTCCTATAGCCGGGATAACTATCCCTGCGTCGCTTAAATCTGCCGAGAGCCCGTTTACAGGCTGCAAGTCTCTTAAAACGGTGAATTTCGCTGAGGGAGTTAAAACTATTCCCGGCTCGGGCGATCAGGAGGAGCCTGCAGGCGGACTTTTTTCAGGCTGTCCGGGACTGACTGCGGTCGAGCTCCCCGAGGGCATCGAGGTCATCGGAGACTGCGCTTTCAGCGGCTGTGATAAGCTTACGGAGCTGATTCTTCCCTCGACGCTCAGGAATATAAACTATCGTGCGTTTTACGGCTGCAAGAGTCTCAGAGCAGTTGAGATACCGGCGGGCGTTAGCGTGCTTGAAAGCGAGTGCTTTGCCGATTGCAGGGTGCTTTATGATGTAAAGCTCAACGAGGGACTCACCGAGCTCGGAGTCAGGGCGTTTGCGAATGACCCGGTAAAGGAGGTATACATTCCGGTATCTCTTGAATCTGCGGAGGCTCCCTTCTATCACTGCGGAAACCTCAACAGCGTCACATTCGGTGAGGGCATTAAGAAAATTCCCTCGGCGCATACAGAAATATTGAACAAATACGGACTTTTCGCATACTGCTCCGGTCTCAGGGAGATAACTATCCCCGAGGGCGTTGAGCAGATAGACACCGGAGCATTCAGAAACTGTACCTCTCTTGTAACTGTAAATGTGCCGGAGTCGCTTACTTCAATGGGCGACTATGCCTTTGCAGACTGTCCGAGACTACAGAATCTGAACGGCGGGATAATCAATATCTATGCCAATACATTCCTGAACTGCACGATGTTCAAGGACGAAAGATTCGTACTCCTTGAAGCTTCCGACAGCTATGTTTCATGCGACAGCGTTACAAGTCAGGTCGGAGGAGCAGTCAGCTTCACTGTGAGCTATAAGTTCGCGAAGGATATTTCGGTATACAGTGACCCGACGCTGAGCATTTTTGTTCCCGAGGGACTTGAGATAATTCCTGAGACTTTTGTTTCGTCCGACAGTGATATCACTCCCGAGAGTATAAAGTCAGGCAGTATCCCTGCAAAGCAGGAGGGCAAGTTCAGCTTTGCGTGCAGGGTGAAGTTCAGCGGTGAGCACCGAGTGACTGCTTCTGCGAGCTTCAGCTCTGAAAGCCGCGATTTTGATATGGTAATAGGCAGTGCTTGCGTTGAAGCTCGTGAGCTTGCGATAGAGTCCGCAGTTGTCACCGATAAGCAGACGGCAAGGATATACGGTATTGCCGGAAAGGGTGAGACCTTCGGCATTTTCGTGAACGGCAGACCTGCCAAGACTGTTACTGCCAGCTCCAATACCGGAAGATTCACCGCAGATGTTACGCTCCCCGCGAGTGAGAACGGCACATATGTGATAACTGCTAAGGTAAACAAGACCGAGAGCAATTCCATAAAGGTCAAGTATAACGACAAAGCTCCCATTGCTGAAAAGGTCGAAATAGGCTTCAACAACGGAAAAAAGACCGATATCACAGATGCATTCACTGACGGAAAAGCTCCGGTTATCATCTCTCAGGGAGCATATCCGTTCCAGTTCAGCGTCAAGCTCCGTAACAGCTCAAATGCCGACAGAGTATACATATCCGGCACATACGCTGATAAGACAGGCTATATCGAGCTTTTCCGCAGCGGTACATCTGATACTTGGACGGCTGAGGGTTTCTTCTTTCCGCATGACGCAGGCTGTATGCCGGAGGTCATTAATGTGAAGATAGTTCCCAAGGAGGGAGTTTTCCAGCCGGTAATAGAGCGTGTTCCGGTGGCTGTACAAGCTGATGAAGAGAATGAGGAAAATGCTGAACCGGATAAAGAAGTCTCTGAGCCTTCCGAGCCCGCTCCTGTTGAGTATGAGGAGCGTATCATAGAACCCGCAATTGCCGAGTATATCCAGTTCTCGGACGGGGCAAGGCTTCGCTTTGTAAAGGATATGACCGGCTTCGTTTACGAGGGTCTGACTTCGCACCGAGTTGACGGAGTCACGCTCACACTGTATACTCTTGATGAGGAGACAGGTGAGGAAGTCGTATGGAACAGCTCCGACTACGACCAGCCCGAATCCGTGCATTCAGGATATAATGGCGAGTACCTCTTCGTTATTCCGGAGGGCAGGTGGAAGATAGTCTGCGAGAAGGAAGGCTTCGACAGGGCTGAAAGCGATTGGATAGAAGCTCCGCGTGCTGCCGGAAGCATAAATATCGCAATTGTCAGCCACAGAGCTCCAAAGCCTGTTTTTGCTGAGATAAATGAGAATACAATAAAGGTGAGATTTACCGAGCTCATGGACGTTTCGAGCGTTACTCCCGGAACGCTTATCCTTGAGGGTATGGACGGTTATACCGTAAAGCCTGATTTTGCATCAGAGGGCGACGCATTCACTGATACTTTTATCATTGAGGGGATAACTCCCGGGGAGGGCACAGTGCTCAATGTGACTGAGGGCTGTCTCAGCTATTCAGGCACAGCTTCCGAGGCTTCTGAGGTAAAGGTGAGAGCTGCTGTTGAATATGTAATAGGCGACCTGAACAATGACGGCAAGATTGATTCAAGTGACGCGACAAAGATACTTGCGGCGTATTCGCTTCTTTCCACAGGAGGAAACTCCGGGCTTTCGCCCTCGGAGGAGCTTGCAGCTGACGTTAAAAAGGACGGCAAGATAAACTCCTCTGACGCTTCACTGATACTTGCATATTATTCGTATCGTTCGACCGGAGGCACCAAACCGCTCGAAGACGTTATAGACGCATTATAAACAAAAAATCCCTGAAGCATTGCTTCAGGGATTTTTTTATTTCCAGTAATCGTATTCAAGGGATTCAATATAGTCCGGAGTTGAGATGCTCTTTCCGGCTGTATCAGTCGCACGCCAAAAAGTCGGTTGGGACATTTCACCTTTTATTTCAATTTCGGCGAGGTAGTTGGTATCGCTGTCCTGATTCAGAAGAAACACGCGGACATCTTTCATCTCCGTGCCGTCCTGCACTATATAGCCGATACATTTGCCGATGTCATCGCCGTTGATGCTGGTCTTTACCGTGCCGTAGGGGAGATATGTCCTGCCGTTAAGCTCCATCGAGCGGTATGTGTCCTCCTTGTTGGCGGGATTAGTGAAATCAGTTGTATTGAAACTTATCGGGTCAGCAGGGAGGTCGTAGTTTATACGTTTTCCGCAGCCTGTGAGCGTTATTGCTGAAATACCCAGCAGTAACGCAAGGGGCAAAGTCTTTTTCATCAGTAACCTCCTGCAATCTTGTCCTTGAACATCCGGTACATACTTTTGTTTTCGTCCTGCGGGTCAAGGTCGACGTCTTTTGCGCTTTCCTTCCACTCAGACCCTTCTGGCAGCATATCGAACGCGACATTGTGTTGGTGCCATTCGTGAGCCATATCTCCGGCTGAGCGGTATCCGGTATAGTCGGCATTGTGTATCGGGTGAACGTCTGAAAGTGCCTGACAAATCATCTCGATATCGTTCCTGTTGCGTATACGGTAGGAGTCGATTATCTGCCATTTATCGGGGAGATAGTTCGCGTGGAAGACTGTTTCGCCATACGTGAAGGTATAATCCCACCCGCCTCCGTCAACATCGCTGAGCGCGATGTCGGCGGGTGAATTAAGGAGAGCTGGATAGCTTTCTTCTGTGGCTGTTTCCGTTGTTTCGGACTCTGCTGAAGCGGTAGCCGTTGTCACAGCTTCCTCCGCAGAGCTTTCAGCGGTCGCAGCCTGTATCTCAGAGCAGCCTGCTGTCAGTGTAAGGGCTGCTGCAAAGAGGAATAAACTTTTATATTTCATTTCCTTTGTTCATCAGTTTTTGAAGTATTTTTTGATGAGGTCTCTGTTTTCGGGAGTATCAATGATATAGAGCTGATATCCTTCGCAGCTTATCACAGCTACGGGCTTTTCATCGATAACGATAGGCTTTGCGACTTCTATGAGGTCTTCAAGGTAGCTGTTTATACGTAAAGTTGTATCTGTATCATAATTATTGTAAGAGCTGTAACCGAAGTTTCTGTCGAGCGGGAAGATATGCACGATAGTATCAAGCTTTGCATATCTGTTATTATCGCTGTGATCATAGTATCCATAATAGCCTGTGAATATGCTGAACGGTCTGCGCTTGCGATCCTGAGCCTGCTCGAAGGACTCCTTTACGTCGAAGTAGACAGTCGGATACTTTGAGATAGAGAAGCCGTCTGAGCTGTAGTAGTCAGAGCTGTTGTTCTCTAATGTTGTGATGTCGATAGGAGCAAGGTCAACGCCGAGGGCTTCCTTTGTATTCTCGAACGAATCAAGTACCCAGAAGTCAGAGATGTAGCAGTATACATTGCTTTCCTTGAGATCAGATGCTGTCATGTTTTTAAGGTCTTCAGCGTAAGCCTTTCTTATTTCCTGAACCTCTTTGCTTGAGTATGCTGTGGTCAGTGATATCTTATGAAGCTTATTGAAGATAGGGCATTTGAATGAGTGATTTGACTTTAATGCGCTATCAAGATCAGTATAATATGCGTTGTTGGGACTGGGAGTATACCCGCTTCCGTTTATGATACCATATGCTATTTGTTCAGATGCATAATCAGCATATTCGTCAGATGTGAGGATCGCTGACGCAACGTCTGCGAGCATATAGGTCGGGACCTCGTACTTTCTTGCAACGTTTGTGCCATAGTAGGTATGATAATTCATCCTGACTGTAATAGAGTTATCATATGCGTCGCTTGTTCCGGCGGGATCAATATATTCATAATCGTAATCATCAAAGCTGAAATGTCTGTTAACAGCTTCCTTGTTAAGAGCTGTTACAGCCTTTATCACGTCTTTGTCGCGGAATTTTATATCCTTTATATCATAGGGTAGTACAGAACTGTCATATTCTGTCTCGAATGTGACGCTTTCAACGCTGATAGCCGGCGGTACGCGGCGTGAAGCTCCGAATCCGTTTGTGAGATCGCAGAAGCCGCATATCATATATACGCCGATAACTGTAGCGATGAAGCCGAGAGGAGCGGTCCAGAATTTCTTGAAGCCGCGGCGTGTGATGACTTCCATGATGAACCAGCCAACTGCGCACATTATAACTGCGGGGATAGAGCTGAGACCGTTGGAGATGAAGAGCGACATGATGCAGAATACTGACGCGCCAAAGATGATATAGAAGAATGCCTTGTATACGTAGGGCTTGGATACGCTTTCAGCCTTTCTGAAACGGTTGAGGAGGAATGCTGCTGCGAAGTATACCACAGTCATTATAACTGCAACGATTATCCACTGTATGAACATCGAGTTGAAATACTGGAGCTTATCGTCGTTGAGCGAAGCAGGTAAGGATTCAAACATGAATATGTAGATGAATACTATTGCTCCGATAGGAGATGTTGATGTGAACAGCGGACTTGAGACGATGTTCTCGAATACCATGCCGTAGCTGGAGGCGCTTATAACTGCGAACCAGATGCAGGCAATAACTGAGGGTATCATTACGTTTACGGCGATAATGCTGTATATAGCCTCGAATGTGCTTCCGCAGAATACGATTGAGAGAATGGATATGGTATAGAGCATCACCATTCCGACAATGAGCGCTGCGGCGAGCTCAAGTATAACAGGGAAAGCTTTCATCAGATCGGTATTTTCTATCACTGAGCTTCCGCTGACGTAAATGATAATACTGGTTATTACAGAGATAATTGCTGGTATTATGTAAATGCAGAGTCCTGAGAAATAATCCGCAATGAATCGCTGAGATGAGTTCAGCGGGAGCGAATAGTGCATATCGACTATCGGCTTTCGGTAGAGATAGTCAAAATGGAACAGTGATACTACTATTCCGAGGAACATACTTATGCAGAAGGTTCCGATTCCGAGAAGCAGGAACGGGATAATTATCAAGTATGTGTCCTCATAGTTGGAATCCGGAAATTTTTCTTCCAGCTCACTGATTTTTATCATGGTAAGGATCACTGCTGTGATTATCGGAAGTCCGAGTATTTCGAGTATAAAATTGATGATGAGTATCTTTTTATTCTCGGCAAGGTCGGTAAGGAAGCGCTTGCCGAAAAAGCTTTTATTTGCTGATGTCGTTGCTGTCATAGCCGAGCACCTCCAGTTCGTAGATGAATATTTCTTCAAGTGTAAGCGGTATCATTTCAAGGAGAAGAGGATTCTTCGGAGCGAATGCAGCCTTAACGGTATCCTCGTCGCCCTTTGCGATTATGTAGTAGATACTCTGACTGCGCTCGAAATGGAGGATCTCAAGTCCTGTTGCGGCGATATCCTCCTTTGTGTATTCAACAGGCAGTCCCTCGGGAGTTTTCGGGAATACGACCTGTATCTTGTGTACCTCGCCCTTGAGACTGTCTATCTCGCGCGAGAATACTATCTTGCCGTTGTGGAGCAGGGCAGCCGTATCGCAGACCTCGTTTATCTCCTTTAAGTTGTGCGAGGAGATTATAGTCGTGAGCTGTCTGTCGAGCATAGCGTCGACAAGCATTTTCTTTACGATTATGCGCATTGTCGGGTCGAGACCGTCGAACGCTTCATCGAGGAGGAGGTAATCGGTCCGGCAGGCAAGTCCGATGATAACTATCGCCTGACGCTTCATGCCCTTTGAGAAGGTGTTGATCTTCTTGTTGAGCGGGAGGTTTATCCTCTTGCGAAGGTTCTCGAATACCTCTTCTGAGAAGTTGGGGTAGTAGTTCTTGTAGTAGTTTTTCAGTCTCTTCAGTGTAAAGCTTCCGAACTGTACTGTTTCATCGTTGATGAAGAATACTCTTTGCTTTACGCTTACGTTATCGTAAACAGGTGAGCCGTCGATGAGAACCTCGCCGCTGTCCTGTTTATAGATGCCGGAGAGTAATCTGAGAATAGTGGATTTACCGGCTCCGTTGGAACCGAGAAGTCCGAAAGCAGTGCCTTTTTCGATTTTTAGGTCAACGCCGTCAAGCGCTTTAAAGCTCTCGAACTTTTTTACTGTGTTTTTTAGTTCGATCATATGAGTTCTCCTTTCTCGCGTTTATCATAAATGCTGTCGATATGCTCCTTCAGTGTTTCACGCGGTATCCCGCGCTCGTAGGAAGCATCAGCCGCTTTGTCGAAATCCGAGAGCACAGCGCTCTGGTAAACGCTGCTGTCGGGCTTGGCAATGAAGCTCCCGCGCCCGGGAACGGAATAGATTATCCCGTTGCGTTCGAGTTCCTGATAGGCTTTAGCGACGGTGTTGGGGTTTACGCCGGTGTTTTTCGCAAGCGCACGCACGCTTGGAAGCTGGTCGTTTTCAGAAAGTGTTCCCTTAACAATGAGCGAGATGATGTTATCGTGTATCTGCTCGTAAATGGGGATTCTGCTCGTAAGGTCAATAGAGAACATAGACTATCTCCTTTCTGTAGCAAGTGTACTATATCGAGTAATACGGATATTACACTCATATAATAGCACGTTTATTTTCGTTTGTCAAGTCCTTTTTTGAACTTTTTTTAATTTGCCCCGATTTTTTCATATTTTGATGAGAGATGAATGATTTTTCCTCTACTGTTGCCTTTTCAGTGATTATCTGTTATAATTAATGTGCACTCAATAACCGCCGTCAGGCGGTTATTGCCCCGAACTTCGTTCGGGGAGCGCAAATTCTTAATATATAAAAGG
>DEDQ01000069.1:5549-13665 GCA_002350065.1 Ruminococcus flavefaciens | reverse complement strand
AGTTGTTGAGCAGACATTAATTAGTGTATGATTTTTTAGGAGGGATACAATGTTCCGGATACTTGTTGTCGAGGACGACAGAGACCTGCGCGAGCTCTTCTGCCGCACTCTCGTGAAAAACAGCTTCAATGCCATAGGCGCTGAAAACGCAGACAAGGCGCTTGAACTGCTTGAAACTGAATACATCGACCTTATCATCTCAGATGTGATGATGGCTGGAATGAACGGCTTTGAGCTGATAAAGGAGCTCCGTGAAGCCGGCAATGATATCCCCGTGATAATAATCACTGCAAAGGGCGATATCTCGGATAAGCGTACCGGATTCGGCTCGGGCGCTGACGACTATATGGTCAAGCCTGTAGACCTGAATGAGATGATAATGCGCGTTACGGCTCTGCTGAGACGCGCGAAGAGCGCGAGCGAGAAAAGGCTCACATTCGGCTCGACAGTCCTTGAATACAATACATGGACTGTTACCGATGCTTCCGGAAGTCAGATACTCCCGCAGAAGGAATTTATGCTCCTGTATAAGCTTCTGTCGTATCCGGGTCAGATATTTACCCGTCAGCAGATACTCGACGATATATGGGGGATAGAAGAGGTTGTGGACTCCCATACGCTTGATGTGCATATCAGCAGACTGCGTGAACGCTTCCGAAGCAATCCCGATTTCAAGATAGTTACTATACGCGGACTCGGATACAGGGCGGTGAAAAATGATAAATAGCAAGAAGCCGATAGAGATGCGGCATTACAAGCGCCTCACCCGTAGACTTACGATAGCATTTTTTGCGACTATATTCGCGCTTTTGTTCATACTCGTCATGCTGATGTTCCTGCTTGAAAAGCTCGGCGTGAATTTCAGCTCGGGAGCTTTTCCGGCGTATGGCGGTCTGAGCATATATATAATAAGTGTGGTGCTCGCATCTGCGCTTTCGTATTTTGCCGTGTGGAATATCTTCCGTCCGCTCTCTGACATAAGCAAGGCTACGAAAAAAATTGCCGCCGGAGATTACAGCGTCCGGCTCGAATACAAGGGCAGAGTGAAGGAGCTCGCCGAGACTGTTGAGAATTTCAACGATATGGCGCAGGAGCTGAACTCTATCGAGATGATACGCAACGACTTTATTGCAAATGTCTCTCACGAGTTCAAAACCCCGCTGTCGTCGCTGAACGGCTATCTCACGCTGCTGCAGGATAACTCGATTTCTGAGGAGGAACGTTCCGAGTACATTACAAAGGCGTTTTTCAGCATAGAGAAGCTCAACGACCTCACCGAGAATATACTGCGGCTCTCAAAGCTCGAGAATCAGGTAGCACTCGACGAGCCTGATGACTTCCGGCTTGATGAACAGCTCCGCGAGGCGATAGTCCTGCTCGAACCGAAATGGAACAGCCGCGGCGTCACATTTGACCTCGACCTGCCCGAGCTCATTATCCGCGGACAGCAGTCGCTGCTCTTTCAGGTGTGGACTAACCTCATCGGCAACGCGATAAAGTTTTCCGATGAAGGAGGCTGTATCACGGTCAAGCTTGAGGAGTCGCCGCATCATTACAAGGTCTATATCAGCGACGAGGGCATCGGTATGAGCGAGGAGCAGCAGCGTCATATCTTCGATAAATTCTATCAGGCGGACAGCTCACGTCAGTCGCAGGGCAACGGTCTCGGACTTTCTCTCTGCAAGGAGATAGTCACCCGCTGCGGCGGCAAGATATATGTTACGAGCAAGCCGGGCGAGGGCTCGGTTTTCCTTGTAAGTCTGAAAAAAGCGGAGGTAAAAAATGACTAAGACAGACCTTCTGACCGGTATACTCGGTTCGGGAAAGACAACTTTTCTCCTGCGGTACGCACGGTATCTCATTGACAGCGGACTTCGTATCGCGATACTTGTGAACGACCTCGGGGCTGTAAATGTGGATATGCTCATGCTGTCGGAGCTCAAATGTGACCGCTGTCAGCTTGAAATGATTGCCGGTACGGCTGACCCTTGCTGCCACAAAAGAAGATTCAAAACTCAGCTCATTTCGCTCGGTATGCAGCATTTCGACCGTGTGATAATCGAGCCCTCCGGCATTTTCGATATGGACGAATTCTTCGATATACTGCACGAATCGCCGCTTGACAACTGGTTTGAGGTCGGAAGCATTATCGGCATCATCGACCCCGAATGCGGCGGACGTCTCACCGAGCAGATGGAGTATCTCTTTGCGTCGGAGGCTTCATGCTGCGGAAAGCTCGTTGTCAGCAAGTTCAATTCCGGAGTTGATACAGAAAAGCTAATTGAACACCTCAATTCCTCGCTTGCGGAGATAAAATGCGACCGCCGCTTTACTGAGCGTGACGTCATCGCTAAGGACTGGAGCGAGCTCACAGACGAGGATTTCCGCGTGATTACCGCTGCCGGATACAGAAGCTCCAGCTATGTAAAAAAATACAGAGCCGAGGAGATACTCAGCTCTGTGAGGTATTTTATGCATATCTCCCTGCCGGACGAGGTGATAGTTTCAGTGATCGAAGGGATAATGCGTGATGAGAGGTGTGGACGTATCTTCCGTATAAAAGGTTCTCTCTTCACTGAAAAACAGGGCTGGCTGAAGATAAATGCCATGCCGGAAAAGGTCGAAACAGAGCCGGTCAGCGAGGGACAGTCCGTGCTGATAGTCATCGGCGACGACCTTGACAAGTCCGCGATAGACGCTCATCTCACGAAGTTCAATTCCGACCCCGAATATGTGTCTGTATGAACAAGACCCCTTATCAATCGATAAGGGGTCAGCTTTTTATGATATGTGCTTGCCTTTTCCTTTGGCACGCTTTTCTATGGGCTTTTCTTTTCCGCCCATGTCCTCAAAAACGGTCTCTTCGTCTATCTCGTCAAATACGTCAGCCTTTTCGGGGTTTATCTCTCCCTTTTCAGCGTAGAACGGGTCAATGACGTATTTCTGTATCACCGGATAGCTGTTGAAGCAGGCGATGAACCACATCAGCGCTGCCGGAAAGAACGGCATTACCAGCATGAACAGCGGCACCGCGTATAACAGCAGAATAACCATTATCGAGCCGAGTATCACTATCATGACCGTTGTGATGATGTTCTGCTTCAGCGAGACGAATGCAAGCGCGAACGAGTTCTTTATCAGGTTCTTGAGCGAGAGGTCTGTCGCGGTCATCATCAGGAAGATGTAGTAGTTCATCATCACGGCGACTAACGCTATGCTGAATGTCAGGATGAGCGGCACATAGAATATCTTGCTGTTGTAAAGCTGTGCGAGGTCGGGGTAGACGTTGTAGCCGGCATATGCAGATGCAGCGACAAGAACGTCGAGAACTCCGATTATCGAAGCTTTTTTGAAATTCTGTTTATATCCCTTGAAAAAGTCACGCATGACGAATGTATGACGCTCAATTATGAAAAATCGCATGACCTTGGTCATTCCGGCGAGAGCGGGTCCGATGTTGACCGTGAAGATAAGGAAAAGTACCGCAAGAACTCCGATGCAGACATATGGCGGCTTGATGTAGTATACAGCCGGCAGCATGAGAATGACCGGTATGAAGAAGATGAAAAAAAGGATATTCAGTCCTGCGATTTTCCACTTCTCGCGGTAGAAAATGTCGAAAAACAGCGCTAAGCCTTTTTTTTGCGGAGCATTTTTGGCTATGCCGGGACCGGCGCTTTCGTAATCATAGTTGAACAGACCCATTTTGAACGATTCCTCCGTTTTTTTAGAGCAGTCCCGCGAAAATGTAGTTCAGAAGCGAGTCTGCGGCAGAAATGAAAAGTGATATGATAATAAGTACGGCAAAGCGTATGCAGTACATTCTGAGTCCGCGGCGTTCGCCGCCTATGGACTTGCCTGAGGCGAAAAACAGCAGTATACGGTTTGATGAGCGCATAGCCTCTCTCACTGCAAGTATGGCTATGAGCGATACCGCGAGCGAATAGGGAAGCGCGAGCGCAGCGACTGCGGGAACAGACCTGAGTCCTCCGGCAGAGTACATCTGCGAGACGGAAACGCCTATGCCTACGCCTCTGTAGACGAGCATTGCTGCTCCGGCGGCTTGTCCGAAAGCGAATGCTCCGAGCAGGAATACTGCCGCGAGAAATAAGAGCTCCGACAGCAGTGTTTTCCCGAACACCGCGAATACCGTATCACCGCACAGAAGCGGCGAAAAATACTGGTGAAGCCACGGCGTATGCTCTCCGGCGAGCCGTATTGCCGGCAGTGAGCCTATAACGACTCCGGAGGTGATAGCTCCGGTCATGAGGGCAAATCCGGCGTTTTTTCCTGTTTGTGCGGGTATATACTGCAAATGTTTCATTTTGCACACTCCTTTCTTTTACGATAAGGATATGCAAAACGGACAAGTATTAGAACTTATTTTGAAAGCTCATATGCACGCTTTGTGCAGCTTTCACAGCAGTTCTTGACTGTATCCTCGAGCTTGCCCTCGTAGAGACGGTCAAGTCCGGCAAGAGTTGTTCCTCCGGGAGAGGATACCATTTTTATGAGCTCAGCGATAGAATAGCCGGAATCGGTTATCATCTTTGCCGAGCCGATAAGGCTCTGGCTGAAAAGCTCGGTAGCAGCGGCTGTGTCGATGCCTTCAGCTGCGGCATAGTCGATGAATGCCTTTGCAAAGAGGTAGATGAATGCAGGAGAGCTGCCGTTTATAGCGATTATCTCCTTCATCTTGTCCTTGGGAACGACTGCTGCCTTTCCGCATGAGCGGAATACGCTGAGGATAAGGTCGAATTCCTCATCTGTTACCTTCTCGTTGCGTGAGAGCGCCGAAGCTCCTTCGCCGAGGAGGAGGGGAGTGTTAGGCATTACGAGTATTACCTTTGCATCGGGAATGGTCTTGGAAGCGATGAATTCGTCCGAGATGCCGGCTGCTATAGAAATAATTACCTTGTCGGGAGTTACTGCCGGAGCAGCAGCCTCAATTACTGTTTCTATCACCTGCGGCTTGACTGCGAGGAAAATGTAGCCGCATTTTTCAGTGAGTTCAGCCTCGCTCGTGCAGGCTGTTACTCCGAATTCGGCGAGTGAAGCGACTTTTGCTGTGTCGGGGTCGAATGCGAAAAGGCTGATGTCAGCGGCAGCGGGACTTCCTGCGATACCCTTCATGATAGCAGTTCCCATATTGCCGGCGCCGATGAAGCCGATGTTTATTTTGCTCATTTTATGATTCCTCCTTGGGATAATATCGGAAATTACGCAGGGCAGATAATATCAGCCCTGTATTATCAATAGAACGTTGCGACTTCCTTTTCGGGCGGAGCAGCGTCTGCGAGAGCAATGACCTTTAGTACAGGTCCGGCTCCGCGGTAGAGCTTGTGCTTCTGGACGCTTATCTTAGCGGTTACGTTTACCCAGTGCTTGGGCTGACGCGGCTCGAAAGGAGTGTCCCACTCGGCAACTGCCCAGCAGTACTGGATATCCTCAACGCAGCAGGTCATTATATGTCTGCCGAGCGCAAAACAGCCGGTCGGGAATTTCTTGTTCTTGGCAGCGAGACCCTTGAATGTAACGGTCTTGCCGTCGTATTTGCCGGGGTCGTCCATGATGTCACGGTACCAGAGAGCGAAGTCCTCGTCCTTGATGACGATATTCTCTGCTTCAACATCGAACGGGAGCGGGTCCTCGATGTCGTCATATGCGACCTGTCCGTTGTTGTATTCGTAGCATATCTCAGTGCGGCGGCTTACTCCGCGGACTATCTTGTGAAATTCCTGAACGTCGTAGCTCTTGTCGAAACGGTTGAAAACTACAAGCTCGCAGAGGTTGAGCTTATCCACAACGAGACTTCTCATATTTGCATTGTAATTGAGGAAGGTAGTGGAGTCGACAAAGAACATTACCTGCGCAACTGCCCAGTTCTGAGGCATATTCTGGAAAAAGTCGGAAGCGTTCCACATACCGTTGTATTCAACAACAACGCGCTCCGCTTTTGTTTCCATAGCGAGACGCGCGAGGTTTGCGATAGTCATTTCCTCTTTGCTCTCGATATTGCGTATCTCTACGGAATTGTTTTTGACGAAGCGTGAGGTATCGTACTCCTCGATGCCCTCCTCGAAGATGAGAAGGAGAGTCTTTTCACCGGTGTTGAAGCGTTTATCCTCTAATGTTTCCTGTATGAATTTAGTCTTTCCGGATTCGAGAAATCCCAGAAAGAGGTATACCGGTATCGGTTCCTGATTAGGCATTTTGTCCTCCTTATTCTACGCAGAAGAGCTTTGCAACAGCTTCCTCGTTGAGCTTGGAGCCGATAACGCAAAGTCTGCCGGTAGTTTCAGCGCTTCCGTGTCTTACATCGGGTACTCCGGGAACGTAATCGAAGTGTATCCACTGACCGTCCTCGCCGGCAACGATTCCCTTGGCACGGAGCACGATACCGAACTTTTCCTCGTCAGCAAGCGCGTTGAGAGCTGCTTCTATAGCCTCGGGAGTATATGTGCGGGGAGTTTCCTTGCCCCAGCTTGTGAATACTTCGTCGGCGTGGTGATGATGATCGTGGTCGTGATCGTGATCGTGACAGCCGCAGGTGCAGTCCGGACCGTGGTCGTGATGATGTTCATGCTCGTCATGGTCATGGTGGCAATGCTCATTGTGCTCGTGATGATGTTCATGCTCGTCATGGTCGTGGTGGCAGTGCTCATCGTGGTCGTGGTGGTGATGATGCTCGTGACCTGCCTCCTCGAGAAGAGCCTTGAGCTCGTCGTCGAGTGTGTTTTTCTGAGTCATAGCCTCAACGAGCTGCTTTCCTGTGAGCTCGTCCCACTCTGTTGTTACGATAGGAGCTGCCGCATTGAGAGCCTTGAGCTGCTCAACGACTTCGTTGAGCTTATCCTGCGAGAGACCTGCTGTATGGCTGAGGATAAGGCAGCTTGCATATGTTATCTGATTGTTGAAGAATTCGCCGAAGTTTTTCTGATACATTTTGCACTTCTTAGCGTCAACGACTGTTGTGAAGCCGTCGAGCTCGACATCGTGAGCGTTGATATTGCGCACAGCGTTTATAACGTCGCTGAGCTTGCCGACGCCGGAGGGCTCGATGAGTATGCGGTCGGGCTTGTATTCAGCAAGCACCTTTTCAAGCGCTTTGCCGAAGTCTCCAACGAGCGAGCAGCAGATGCAGCCGGAGTTCATTTCTGTTATTTCGATGCCGGCGTCCTTGAGAAAGCCGCCGTCAATGCCTATCTGACCGAATTCGTTCTCGATAAGCACGAGCTTTTCGCCTTTATAGCCCTCGTTTATGAGCTTCTTGATAAGAGTGGTCTTACCGGCTCCGAGGAATCCTGAAAAAATTGTGATTTTTGTCATGCGGAACACTTCTTTCCAAAAAATTTTCGCCGCGGGGAGCTCTCCCTTTTGGCACACATATTATATTATAGCACTTTCTGTCCGGAAATGCAAGTGCGGGAAGCAAATTTGCGTCTGAAATAGCTCGGAAATGAGACATCAGCTGTCAGCTTTCAGCTTTTTATGTGACATTGCAGACGCAGCCTGCTACAGAATTACTCAACTTTGACTAAAAAATAACATTTAACACTTGACAAAGCTTCAAAAACATGGTATAGTAGATATACAATGTACAGTTGTTCGTCTGTGACGGACGATTTCAGATTTAGGATTCAAGGATGTTCTGATATGGAAAAGAAATCACAGCTTATCGTTGTTGACGCGCAGATTCTGCCTGACGTCTTTACAAAAGTCCTCGATGTCAAGAAGCTAATGGCTCAGAAAGGCGAGAAGAGCTTCGCCTCTGCCTGCAAGCGCATCGGCATCTCGCGCAGTGCATACTACAAGTACAAGGACAGCGTTTTTTCGTATGAGGAGCTCTTCAACCGCAGGATAGTGAATCTTTATCTCCTGCTGAGCGACAGTCCGGGAGTTCTTTCGAGCGCTCTCGTATTCCTCCACGGGCTGAATGCGAATATCCTCACTGTTAATCAGAGCATTCCCGTTGATGGAGCCGCTGCGGTAAATATCTCGCTGAGACTTACCGACGGTTCCCCGAATGAGATAGTTTCCCTTAATTCTATAACTGAACTTGACGGCGTTCTCGAGGCGAAAGTCCTCTCTGCCGAATAATTTCCGGAGGTTTTTT
>DEDQ01000069.1:0-5442 GCA_002350065.1 Ruminococcus flavefaciens | reverse complement strand
GATTCGCCGTATAAGGATAAATTCACCAAGGATTTCAACGATATCCTCAACGATGACGAGGTAACAGGCGTTGCCGAGTGCATGGGAGGCGTTGAGCCTGCTTTTACATTTGTGAAGTCATGCCTCGAAAAGGGCAAGAGCGTTTCCACATCGAATAAGGAGCTCGTTGCCGAGAAAGGCGATATCCTCCTTAAAACAGCCAAGGAGCACAACTGCAACTTCTTCTTCGAGGCGAGCGTCGGCGGCGCTATCCCGATAATCCGTCCGCTTCACCGCTGCCTTGCTGCAAATGATATCGACAAGGTCGCAGGTATCCTCAACGGCACGACTAACTTCATTCTCACAAAGATGTACAACGACAATATGTCCTTCGCGGACGCTCTCAAGCTCGCGCAGGAGCTCGGTTACGCTGAAAAAGACCCCACTGCCGATGTTGAGGGTCACGACGCCTGCCGCAAGATATGCATAATCTCCTCTCTCGTTTTCGGCAAGCACGTTTACCCCAAGGACGTTTATACAAAGGGTATTTCCGAGATAGACCTCTCAGACGTTGCTTCTGCTGACGTTCTCGGTCATGCTATCAAGCTCGTTGCTTCTGTAAGACGTCTTGATGACGGACGCATTCTTCCTGCTGTAATGCCTATGCTCGTTCCTCACGAGAACGTTATGGCTGGCGTTAACGACGTTTTCAATGCTGTTCTCGTTTACGGCGACGGCATTGATCAGGCTATGTTCTACGGCCGCGGTGCAGGCAAGCTCCCGACTGCAAGTGCGGTCCTCGGCGATGTTATCGAGGCTGCAAAGCAT
This sequence comes from Ruminococcus flavefaciens, assembly GCA_002350065.1. Taxonomy (GTDB): domain Bacteria; phylum Bacillota; class Clostridia; order Oscillospirales; family Ruminococcaceae; genus Ruminococcus; species Ruminococcus flavefaciens_N. The sequence goes on along the minus strand of DEDQ01000069.1, from coordinate 4,635 downwards.
AAGGTGACTGTCTTCTCGCAGTCGTGGGAGTCTTCAAGCGACAACAGCTTTGTTGCTCCTGTTGAGGAGCTTTCAGCTCGCTGGTATTTCCGTGTTCCCGCCGGAAGCGATAACGTTCCCGAGGGTGCGTTCACGGACGACAACGGCACTTGCTTTATCACTGAGGACAAGCTCACTTTCGCTCAGGCAGCTGAAAAGGCAAAGGCTCTCAATGCAGCAGCTTATCTGCCGGTGCTTGACTGATCGGTCCATAAGCGGAGCAGCCTGTGTGCGACGCTGATATATAAGTTTTATGCAATAGTATTTCTGATAAACAGTCAGAGGTACTATTGCGTTTTTATTGACAATGCAGCGGCATTGTGCTATAATTGTTTCTACCACAAATCGGAATTATGAATTATAATTCAAAGAGGATAATTATAAAATGATAAAAATAGCTCATCTCTATAAGAATTATTATTTGGGAATATCATTTATTGGAATTATTGCATTCGTGATACAAGAAATACCGTATATGATAATGCCATTAGTTAAACCTGAATCAAATCCAATAATGAATATGCAAAATGAATCAAAATTGCTCCAGATCATACAGGGAGTGTTGGGTACGCTTTCAATGGTTTTATTGATGCTGATCGTTAGAGATGATGTAAGCTTTTTCTCAATAGAAACATCAAGAGATAAAGCGTTTTTTGTATCAACCCTTGTCATGATATTATTTAATTTTATCGGATGGACGCTATATTATACCGGACACCAAATCAGTTGGGTTATAGTAATAAGTCAATTTGCTGTCGTTCCGCTTTACTATTTATTCTTCGGATTGTGGAAGTACAATTACCCGTTGGTTATGACAGCAGCGATGTTTTTTGCAATTCATACTATTAACGGATATATGAATTTTATTGCGAAGAAGTAATTCAATTCTGATTTTTTAGCAGCCGTGTAAAATGCAATGCCCCGAAGCAGTTGATATGCTTCGGGGCAAAACTTCTGTATGGATATCCGTATTAAATGGTGTCCATTTAGTTTATGTTGAGGTTGATGGCGTGTCAATGCTGAAATCGCCACCTGCATTTTTTGTAACGCCGGAGCTTCAAAGGGTACTAACTTATCAGAAAGGGGGCGGCATATGAAAAAGGACATCGAACAATACTACGAAAAGTACGGCAGAAAGGTCTATTCCTACCTGCTCACGCTCTGCGGCGACCCTGACATTTCTCAGGAGCTGATGCAGGAGACCTTCGTCCGGGCGATAGCTTCTCTCGGGAGATATAAAGGCGACTGCTCGGTCTGTACGTGGCTGTGCTCGATAGCGAAGAATCTGTGGCGGAAGGAAATGCGCCGCCGAGGTCTGCACCCCTCTGCTGATGAGGAGGATTTTCCGGTCGAAGCCGATGTTTTTGCGCCGTCTCCGGAGGAAAACGCCGTGCAGAAGGACGCGAAGATGTTCGTGCTGCGGCAGGTCCATTCGCTCCCCGAGACCGAGAAGGAGATAGTTCTCCTGCGTGCGACCGGAGCTATGACATTCGCTGAGATAGGCGAGCTTTTCGGAAAAACTGAAAACTGGGCGCGTGTGACTTTCTACCGCGCGAAACAAAAGCTGCGAAAGGAGTAATGCTATGAAATGTGCGATAATAAAGGATCTTCTGCCGATTTACTGTGACGGGCTCGCTTCCGATGAGACGAGGGAAGAGGTCGAGAAGCACATCGCGGAATGCGGCGGCTGCAAAAGCGTTTACGAGAATATGAAGTCGGCTGTTCCAGGGATACCCAAGCCGGATATTCAGCCAATGAGAAAGGTCAGAAAATCCCTGAGACTGCGGCTCGCGCTGATAGTAATGATAATCACTGCCGGAGTCCTCACAGGAGCGTATCAGCTCCTTTGCGCTCACCCCATGCTTGCTAAGTCTGACAAGATAACCGTTTCACATTATTCGCGCCTGAATGATGAGGTGATGTATGTTTATATAAGCACCTTGCCTGATAGGCACGGACAAACGTGTACAGCCAGTGTTCCGAGGGGCGCAAAGGTCGAAATAGACAAGGAAAATGACTGCGTATGGGTCGACGGGAAGATGCTCGTCGGCGCTGAGATAAACGGCACTGAATACTATGTTCCGGCGAATGGAAAGCTTGTTCCTGCGGGTATTCTCTGTGTAAGCATCAGATGCGATACTCCATTCAAGGCGGTGAAGTACGAGTACGAGCAGTACCCGACGCTAAATAATCTTCTTCCTGCCGAGTGTCACCTCGGACTGAGACCGTGTCTGCCTTTCCGTCAGGATATGAATAAATGCCTGGAAGGGGATACCTTCCGGCAAGAGTTTCAAGCCTCTCAGCTGGAACGCGGCGCTAAGCTGACTATCGACTGCCTTGATGATGATATCGTCATAGACCTTCACGAGCTGGCAGTCGAGGAAGGGCTCCTCGAAGAGTAAAAATAAGCGGAAAGGCTTTAAGCCTTTCCGCTTTGCTTTTATGCTACATTTTCCTTTGTGATGTTTCTGACCCACTTGAACTTCATATAGTGCAGGTAAACTGCCGGTATCTTGACGAATTCATCAAGCGTGAGGATAAATGCTACCGCGAGGACAGGCAGCTTCAGCACGAATGCTCCGATAAGTCCGAGGGGAACTACAACTCCCCACAGCGTGATGATATCGCATATCATGCCGAATTTCGTATCTCCGCCGGCAGGGAAGATACCAGTGATTATCGTTGCATTGAGCGAGTTGCCGATGATGTAATACGCGGCAAGACACATCATGTATTTGAGGTAGAACTGAGCCTGCGGCTGGAGGTGGATAACGTTCAGAACGAGCGGTATCAGCGCGAGTATGACAAGTCCGGAGGCGATACCGATGACGATAGCGAAGCGGACAAAGCTTCCGCCGGCTTTTTTTGCCTGCTCGAATTCGTTCCTGCCGAGCATTCCGCCGATGATGATGCCAACTCCGGAGGATACGCCCCAGCAGAAGCTTGCGATGATACATCTGATTATGCTCGCTATCGAGTTCGCGGCAACCGCGTCCGAGCCGAGATGTCCCATTATTACCGAGTACATGGTAACTCCGCCGCCCCATGCGAGCTGATTTATCAGCAGGGGAACGGTGTATTTCCAGTAGTCAAAGTGGAGCTCGGGACTCGCTGAGATGAGCATTGCTCTGATATTCAGTCCGGGACAGCGCTTCTTTGCAACTGCGATGAGCACCATTGCTGTCTCGAATACTTTTGAGAGCAGAGTTGCGAGTGCGGCTCCGGTAATGCCCATTTTCGGGAAAAAGCCTATGCCGAAGATGAGCAGCCAGTTGAGGAAGATGTTCAGCACCACCGAGAGCGAGGCTATAGCCGAGCTGAGCTTTGCCCTGTCGCAGACCTTCATCATGCCAAAGTATACCTGAGTGAAGCCGGTCAGCAGATATGAGAATGCGACCATTCGCAGGTATTTGGCTCCCTCGTTTATTAGTATCGGGTCGGAGGTGAATATCCTCATAAGCAGCCGCGGACAGAGGAATGCGGCAAGCGTGAAAACGGTTCCGACGATGAGTATGTATCGCATCGCTATCGCGAGGACTTCCTCCGCTGCCTTGTGGTCGCCTTTTCCCCAGTATTGTGCAGCGAGAATGGTAAGTCCGAACGAGAAGGCTCCGTAGAAGAGACTGAACACGAATGCGACCTGTCCCGCGAGCGACGAGGCTGAAAGCGAGTCCTGATCGAGAAATCCGAGCATGAATGCGTCGCTCGCACTGACGAGTGACGCCATGAGAAACTGAAATGCTATCGGAGCAACAACGCCCGAGAGCTTCTTATATATTGTTTTGTCAAATGCCATAATAAACTCCTGTATGCAGTATTACTTCTATTATAATACATTCTCAGGAAATTTTCAACAAAAAAATGCTCAGGACTTATTATCCTGAGCATTTTTGATATTGCTTATACGGAGATGCTTTGTTTTACCGCTCCTCGCCCTCTGCGGGAGTGATCGTGTTGATGACCCAGTTGCCGCCTTCCCAGACAAGTCCGAATGTGACATCGAACGGCTGAAGCCATGATTCGTTGGCTGCAGGTTCGCCTTTTACCTCTATTTCAGCGGTTTTGCCGTTTTGTCCGAGGATAGTTACTTCGGGCTGACGGTCTTTGTAATAGTACGGCAGGAACGGGCTTGCATCTATTCTGTACAGCTCGCCGTTTCTGATGATGAATACCTTTCCAATAGGTGCGTTTATAAGTTTTTCGGGAGTCTTTCCGTCGTTATCAGTCCATGTTTCACCGTAGGGAACGTCGCCGTAGTCATTATTGCTGTAGATATTCGTCGGGAATGTCTTTTCACGGCAATCTTCCGAGAATGTCATTAGAACGTCCTGCTCGAACTGTTCACCTGAGTGATATTCAGGGTGAGTGAACGGCGCGTAGGTATACGATACATTTTCCTTGTTCGAGCCGAGTATCGCATTGTATCTTATCGACCTGTCTGTATCTGTATATTCGGGACTTTAAAGAGCATCTACAATGCGGTTGTAGCTCGTGAAAAGAGCTTCGGCAGTTTCCTGAGTAAGCTCCGAGGGAGTGTCATCACCTTCTTCAACGGGACCGATACCGAATGTGCGCCATACGCCGTCATCGCATTTT
>DEDQ01000005.1:3157-14138 GCA_002350065.1 Ruminococcus flavefaciens | reverse complement strand
TTTTCCTCGTCGGAGTAATCATCAGCTATCTTGTAGTCGGAGATGAGCTTGTCTATGCAGTTTTCAGCAGAGGCGTAAACGTTGAGGTTGAGGTCCTCGACGACTTCGGAAACGTCGTCCTTGGTGAAGACGTAGGGAGTATCGCGGGTTATGGGGAGTTCCTCATCGAAGACGTAGCCGTGCTTTTCGAGAGCGCGGTAAAGTTCAAGGAGAATGCGGTTGCCCTCCTGAAGGTCCTGCGGGAAGAAAGCCTTTTGCAGGACGATGTCAGTACGGCTTGAATTGCCGATGATGACGTTGCCGTTGTAGTCGAGAATTTCGCCGCGGGTTGGGACTATCTCACGCTCGAAGATAAGAGCGTCGCTGGCGTATCTGTTGGGAGCGACTATATCGTCGCCGCCGACTATCTGTATCTTCATCAGCCGCATGGAAGCGAGAGTTCCGAGCAGGACAACGAGGGCGATGATGATTATAGATTTTATCGTATCTGAAATTGTTTTCAAACTATTACCTCCATAATGGTGAGGTTTGATATCAAATTGTAGGGGCGGATATTATCCGCCCTTTTATTATTGGATATTGCGCGGAGTTCGGTCCCGTTTTGTAAGAACTGAGCCGCGAGGTCGGGTTGCAAGGGAGATTCTCCCTTGCTGGGTCAAGGGCAAAGCCCTTGCGGTTTCCAAAGGCAGAGCCTTTGGTCAGCTTGTGCGTATAGCCTCCTCGATAGTGAGGTGCTCACGCGGCATGAGAAAGCGGTTTATCAGCCTGAATATGAGGTAGAGCACTATCGAAGCGATAACGGTATACACCCATATCCTCATGGTGTGGTGGTAGAAGATACGCTCGACGTTCTCATAGCCCCACATCTGGTAGTAGAATTTGTAATCGAGCCAGCACTGCAGGAACGACACAAGTGCCGATATCCACAGATAGTTGACGAATTTATTGCGCAGGTAAAGCTCGAACACGAGCGATACTGCGATGCAGAAAACGGTCAGCAGAACGGCATTGTAGCCGAAAAGCCTTCCGCACGCCATATCCGTGAGGAATCCGCATACAGCACCGGTAACAGCCGCCGCCATGACGTCGTTTCCGATAGCTATGCAGAGCGCGGCAGGCACGAGGAGTACGGGCTTGGTATACGTGCCCGAGGTCATTATCGTGAAAAACAGCAGTATCAGCACATAGTAGAGTATCCAGCGCACCGTTGTCTTGGTGTAGAGGATACGCTTCTCACGAGTTGTTTTTATCCTCATCAGCGTCCTCCTTTTTGCCGTCGAAATCAAGGATAACGAATACCGAGCCGAGACGAGTTATATCTGCGCAGGGCTCAATTTCGGCGCAGGCAGAGAGTCCGTTTGCCTCAAAGCCGATGTTCTTGACAGTGCCGATAGCGTAATCCTTGGGGAATAATCCGCTGTTTCCGGAAGTGATGATAAGGTCGCCCTCCTTCAGACCGTGGGAGGTATTGAGGTGGGTGAGCTTGGTAGTGCCCTTTTCAGCCGTGAGAACAGTTCCCTCGACGATGCCGAAGTCGGTGTTCGTGGACGAGCATACTGCCGCGATAGAAAGGTCGGGGGAGAGGATAGTACGTACAGTCGAGGTCTTGTCCGACACCTCTATAGTGATGCCGACCACGCCCTCGGGAGTAATAACGGGGCAATAGGGCTTGATACCGTCATCTGAGCCGCGGTCGATAGTGAAGCCGCGGAACGGGTCGTTCGCAACATATCCGAGGACTTCTGCCGACTGCGAGTAAACGTTGTCGGGGTGTTCCTCCTTGATAACTACGAGCTTGCGGAGGTCCTCGACCTCTTTTTGCAGGTCGTCGTAGTTGGTAAGCTGCTTATTGAGCTCGCCTATCTGCTTTTTAAGCTGCTGATTCTCCTCGTAGTAGGAATCGGCGTTGCTGATGCGGTCGACAGTCTTTTCGAGCTTCATAGAGATGCCGTTGCTGACGAAGCGCAGCGGCTTGGTCACAGTATTTACGAAAGAAGCGCCGGAAAGGGAATATCCGCCCTTAGTGACGGCATATATCATAATGCCGACGAGGAAGGCGAGAAAAGCAAGCAGAACCTTGAATCTGGTGCTTTTAAGAAATTCGCGCATTGACAGCCTCCTTAATAATACTTGATATTATCGGTAAGGGCGTCCTGATAGTCGCTGATATTCTCGAGTATCTTACCCGTACCCTCTGCAACGCAGTCGAGGGGGTATTCGGCGATATAAACGGGCATACCGGTCTCGCGGTTGATAAGGCGGTCGAGACCGCGGAGCAGAGCTCCGCCGCCGGCGAGAGTAATGCCGTGGTCGATGATGTCAGCCGAGAGCTCGGGAGGAGTTTCCTCGAGAGTAGCCTTGATAGCGTCGATAACTCTTGCGAGAGGCTCAACAAGGGCGTCACGTATCTCAGCGGAGTTGACGGTCACGTTTTCTGGCAGACCGTTGAGGATATTCCTGCCCTTTATCTCCATTGTATCCTCCTTTTCGCTCGGGAAAGCGGAGCCTATCTCAATTTTGATATTCTCGGCAGTTCTCTCACCGATGAGGAGGTTATACTTTTTCTTGATGTAGTTGATGATAGAGGTATCGAATTCGTCTCCGGCGCATCTTATCGAGCGCGAAGCTACGATGCCTCCGAGGGAAACGACTGCGACCTCACTGGTGCCGCCGCCGATATCGACTATCATGCTTCCGGCGGGGTCATTAGTGGGCAGACCTGCGCCGATAGCGGCAGCCATAGGCTCCTCGATGATGAGGACGTTGTTGGCTCCGGCTTTTTTGCAGGATTCCCTTACGGCACGGCGCTCAACAGCGGTAACGCCGGAGGGAATGCATATGATAACGTTAGCTTTGGTGAGTATAGTGCCTTTGAGCGCCTTCTTGATAAATTCCTGAAGCATGGTAGTTGCGATGTCGAAATCAGCGATAACGCCGTCCTTGAGGGGGCGCACAGCAACTATCGAGCCGGGAGTTCTTCCGATGACCTCCTTGGCTTCCATACCCACGTAACGGGTCTTGTCGGTTCTTGTATTGACGGCTACGACCGAGGGCTCGCGAATGATGATGCCCTTTCCGCGGAGGTACACAAGTGTATTCGCAGTACCGAGGTCAATGCCGATATCTTTAGTAAACATTTTGAAGCTCCTTAAAAATCGTATTTTTCTGTATCCTTATTATTATATCACCAAAAATGGAAATAGACAATATTTTTTGCAGAGAAATTCTGCCTGCATAAAATTTTGTAAAAATCCGGAAACAGCAGCAGTCCGGCAGAAACGAAAACTGTATATTATTTTCCGGTGAAAAGCTTGGGAGCTGTATTGTAGTAGACGATGATAGCGATTATGATAAGCAGTATCTGCGCGATGCTGACAGTGAGACTTACGCCGAATGTGAGGCGGAAAACTTCGATATCGAGGAATGTTCCGGGCTCGAAAGCGAAGGTCTTGGAGTAGTTGAGCCAGCTAAGACCGGGAGTATTTCCGACGAGACCGCCGAAGAAACCGCCGAGTACGATAGCGCTGATAGTGAGGAATGACATATAGAGTACCTTTTTCATGATTATGCTCCTTTTCTTTTATTATACATTAATTTCCAGTCGAACCGAAACCGCCCTCTCCTCTTTCTGTTTCGGAGAGAGTCTCGCTTACTTCCACCTCGGGGAAGAGCACCTTTGTGGGGATAAGCTGAGCTATCCTCATGCCGTTCTCGACTGTGAACGGCTGTTTTCCGTGGTTTATGAGCGGAATGAACCACTCGCCGCGGTAGTCGCTGTCGATGACGCCTACGCAGTTTGCGAGGGCTATGCCATGCTTTGAGGCGAGACCCGAGCGGGGATAGATGAGCATAGCCACGTCGTCGCAGTCGGACATAGCTGTAAGTCCGGTGGGTATCATCTTTATCTCGCCGCATTCAAGTGTCACGGGAGCGTCAAGGCAGGCGCAGATGTCCATACCGGCGCTGCACTTAGTCGCCCGCGAAGGTATCACGGCGTTTTCGTTAAGCTTTTTGAAGGTGAGTTTCATTATTCAATACCTCTGTAGTAAAGTCCGCGGGTGATATTTCCGGAGGGCTTCGCTCCGGCGAGCGCTTCAGCGGTCTGTCGGGCGTCCTCGTCATTGAGCAGTATCACGCCGAATGCGGCATTCTGCACCTCGGCGAGCCTGTCATGCATATACAGCACATCTGAGTTGAGTATCTCCACGTACTCGCGTGAGCAAGCCACAGGGAGCTCTCTGCCGGTGCGGTCGATGAGTCTGTCGGTGCATTTTTTACAGCCGACCTCATTTTTAACGGGACAGTTCCTCGTCAGCATGAGAGGCAGTCTGCCGTAAACGACGGCTCCGAGCGGGAGGAGAGTTTTTGCATCGGCGAGCTGTTCAAGGGTCGCCTCGATAGAGAAAATGCAGTCCTCAAGCCCGATACTGCGCAGATATTCCGCGCTGTAGGAGTTGTACACGTTCAGCGTAAAGCTTCCGTGGAGCCGGAATCCGAGCTCTCTGCCGAGCGCGATATGGTCTGGAGTATGGCACAGCAGGCGTTCAACTCCGGAGCTTTTCACGTCCTCGAGCCTTGCCGCGAGAGCCTTTTCATCGGCAATAAAACGGGGCGGCGAAGCGATTATCTTCTCAGCCGGAATGCGGCTCAGGAGTTCGCAGTTTATCATGTCAGCCGGTACTGCCACGAATTCTGACTTTTCCGCGGCGGCGAGCGCCTGTTCGGCGGTGCGGCAGAACGTTCTCAGCGGGAGCGCTCCCTCACGCGGTCTGCGCTTGACGAGGGGGAGCTCCGGCATAGTGCCGGCAATAGTGTAGTGCGGCGTATTATGCGATATCACGGCATTTTTGAGCTTTTCCGTAAGCTCCCTGCGGAGCTCGTTGAGCTTGCCTGCGGGGACGAAGAGTCCGTTGTCGAGGTCAGCCGTGAGCTTTCCGAGCCGGAAAACCGTGTCCCCGAGCTTGGAGAGCTGCTTCTCGAGCATAGCCATATCCGTGGGGCGATTCTGCGCGATATCGGGGATATCGCCGACCGCCTCAGCGGTTATCCCGCCGCAGTACGCCATTACGCGGAGCGGCTCGCCGGACTTCATCACAGCATGGATATCGACCGTATGTACCTGCCGCTCGCTGCGGTAGAGCTCGTGTATCTGAGGGATAAGGGTGCGGGCGGCGGTGACGTCGTCCTTTTCGCGGCTACCGAACATATCCTGCCTTTTCCCCGTAAAATAGCCGTCCGTGAAGCCACTGCGGGAGAAGATGCCTCGCAGGAGCTGCATATCGGGCTTGCCGCCGTCGAGAGCGGTTTTCAGCTCGTTCACAGCGGAGGCAACATACTCGGGGCGCTTCATGCGTCCCTCTATTTTCAGTGAATCTACGCCGATTTTCTTTATCTCGTCCGCCCTTTCGAGCAGAGAGAGGTCTTTGAGCGAGAGCGCGGCGCGGCTTTTATTTCCGACAGCCGAAAAAGGCAGTCTGCAAGCCTGACCGCAGCAGCCGCGGTTCGCCGAGCGCGAACCTATCATCGCGGACATATAGCACTGTCCCGAGACGGACATACACAGCGCACCATGGACAAATGCCTCTGTTTCGATGTTTTCGCGGCAGATGTCCTCCAGCACATCGCGGCTGACTTCGCGTGCGGGAACAGCCCTCACGTAGCCGAGCTCCCGGAGGTATCTTACTCCGGCGGCGGTATGTACTGACATCTGTGTTGATGCGTGGAGAACTGCATCGGGAACGGCTTTGCGGATAATTTCCGCCGCGCCCCAGTCCTGCACGATATAGCCGTCAACGCCGAGCTCAGAGGTGAGCATGATATGTCGGCGGAAATCGTCGGCTTCGCCGTCGGAAATTATGGTATTCACGGCGAGGTAGAGCTTGGCGCCGTAGCTGTGGCAGAGGCGCAGAGCGTCCGCGAGCTCCTCGTCCGAGAAATTGGCAGCGCTGCTTCGCGCGGAAAAGCGCTTGCTTCCGACGTACACTGCGTCCGCGCCAGAGCGGAGCGCCGCGGCGAGAGTTTCAGGGCTTCCCGCGGGAGCGAGTATCTCCGGCTTTGGGCTCATATACTGTCGCTGAGCTGTCTGAGCTTGACCATGTTCTCAAGCTGGACTATCTTAGCCTTGAGAGCCTCTATTTCCTTGACAGCGGCATCGCGCTCTATGCGGTTCTTGCCGGCTTCGTCAACGTATTCCTTGGTCTGGGTGCGGATATCGTCGAGGCGCTTGTTAGCCTTGTTGAGGTCATCGAGCAGGCTGAGAGCGACCATTATCGACGCAGTATAGGGCGATGAGCCGCTTCCGGAGTTCATGAGCTCGTTTATGCGTGCTTCGAGTGCTCTCGCGAGCGAGAACACGTAGTTGGGCGATTCTGATGTCTTGAGCTTATACTCTTTTCCGCATATGATAACTTTAACGTCGTTGAGCATTTTTTATCTTCCTTTCTGAGCTGTATATATTTAATAGTATCTTTTAAGTCCGATGACCTTGCCGAGTATCTCGCACTCGTCGAGGATTATCGGCTCCATGGTATCATTTTCCGGCTGAAGTCGGTAACAGCCCTTCTCTTTGTAGAAGCGCTTGACCGTAGCGTCCTCGCCGTCGACGAAGGCGACGACGATATCGCCGTTTTCAGCGTATTCGGTCTTTTGTACGATGACGATATCACCGTCGAGGATACCGGCGTTTATCATGCTCTCACCGCGTACCCGCAGTGCGAACAGGTCGTTCGGGTCGCAGCCGGGAGCTTCAAACCCGAGGTAGCCGGTTATGTCCTGAACTGCCGTAATAGGCTGACCGGCAGTAACCGTACCCATTATCGGCACGGAGGCGCTCATGCTGTTCGGCAGACGGAGCGAACGGTTGAGGCTGTCTGATTTCTCGATGAGCCCCTCATCGACGAGAGCGTTGATATAGCGGTGAGCGGTCGAAGTCGACTTGAAACCTGCCGCGTCCATTATCTCACGCACGGAAGGCGAAATGCCTTCACTGAGACGGCTTTTTATGAAGTTAAAGACTTCAAGCTCCTTTTCCTTGGACATATTAATCCTCCTCTGCGAGTTTTTTGAGTATCATCTTAGCTATCTTGTAAGCGTCGCCGCAGCCGAGAGTTATAACGAGGTCGCCGGACTGAGCGTGCTCGCAGACGTAGTCGCATATCTGCTGGAAATTAGCGTATTTGCGCTCGTCGGTCCATTCAGCGGATTCGTCCTGCGGGAACCATATGCAGCCGGGTATCTTCTCGGCGAGGTGGCGGGTGAAGATGCCGTAGGTGTTCTTTTCGCGGCTGCCCATAATGTCAGTGAGGACGGCGTGGTCGGGTATCTGGAGAACGCGGGCGAAATCGTCGAGGAGGAGCTTTGTACGGCTGAAGGTGAAGGGCTGGAATACCGCCCATACGTGACCAAAATCCATTTCCATTGCCGCATTCAGCGTAGCTTCGAGCTCTGTGGGGTGGTGAGCGTAATCGTCAACGACGGTTATGCCCTTTTCGCAGCCGAGCTTCTCAAAGCGGCGCTTAGCACCGCGGAAGTCCTCGAGACCCTTCTGTATCGCGGGAAAATCGGCTCCGACGTATCTTGCCGCCGCAACTGCCGCGAGCGAGTTGAGCACGTTGTGTATACCCGCAACGTGGAGAGTTATCGTGCCGAGCTTTTCTCCGCGGAACATCGCGTCATAGGTCGTGAGCAGACCGTTTTCGTGCTTGACGTTCCCGGGATAGTAGTCGCAGGAGCTGTCCTTGCCGAAGGTGATTATCTCCTTGCCGGTTATGCCCTCGAGCGACTTCATGGAGTTGGCGTCAGAGCCGTTTATGATGATGCATTTCGATGTGTTCTCGTTGAATTTATGGAAGGACTTGATGATGTTTTCGAGAGTGCCGAAGTAGTCGAGGTGGTCGGCGTCGATATTGAGTATAACGGATATATCGGGGTAAAATTTGAGGAAGTGGTCCTCGAATTCGCAGGATTCGCACACGAGGATATCGCTTGTGCCGGATTTGCCGCTTCCGCCGATGCAGGGGAGCTTTCCGCCGATGTATGCAGAGAGGTCGATGCCTGCGGTGAAGAGTATCTGAGTTATCATAGAAGTAGTGGAGGTCTTGCCGTGAGTACCGGAAACGCAGATAGCGTTATCGTACCAGCTCGTAACGATACCGAGGAGGTCTGCACGCTCGAGCACGGGAACACCGCTTGCCTTTGCGGCCATGAGCTCGGGATTGTCAGCCATTATAGCGGCAGTATGGACGATGAGGTCTGCGCCCTCGATATTCTCGGCGCGCTGACCGATGAACACGGGGATACCCATATTTCTTACGGCGTCGAGAGTTTCGGTCTCGTTGTTGTCAGAGCCGGTGAGGTAGTAGCCCTGTCCGTGGAGTATCTGCGCGAGGGGATACATTCCCGAGCCGCCGATACCGATGAAGTGAATATGCTTTTTGCCTTCTAAGATATTCAAGATACTGTTATCCAAAATCTATCACCTTTTCTAATATGTGTTGAGTCAGTCGTTTCCGCGAGCTGACATAGTATACCTATTTTATTATTGTAACATATCCCGCAGGATTTTTCAATAGCAAATTTGAATAAATGTTCGGATTTTTGCTGAATGTCACCGGCGCGTCACTTTTACGGTTTACATCGGCGAATATTTTTTTAATTATTTCAAATAAGTATTGCTTTTTTTAGATTAATGAGTTATAATATAATGCGGACATATGTTTTGATGAATAAACAATGGTAAAATTTGTTTTTCAGTTCGACGTAATAGAATCCATAGTAAAGGAGGTAGCACAGCATGGAGATCACAGATGTCAAAATAAGGAAAATAATGACCGAGGGAAGGCTTCGCGCAGTCGTTTCTGTAACTATCGACGATATGTTCGCAGTTCATGATATCAAGGTAGTGCAGGGCGATGAGCGGTTATTCGTTGCAATGCCGAGCAGGAAAGATGAAAACGGTGTCTTCCGTGATATAGTTCACCCTATCTCGGGCGCGGCAAGGAAGCTTTTCGAGGAAAGCATACTTGAAGCCTATGAAAGGCAAATGGCGGTTATCGCCGCAGAAGAGGCTTCTGCCGGCGAAGCTGAAACAGGAGAGAATGAAGAATAACATGAAAAAAGCATTCAGCGGGGCGTCCCGATGAATGCTTTCTTTTTTAGTCTATACCGAGCATTTTTGCAGCCTTGAGAATGACTATCTGAGTCTTTCCGTCGGGTATTTTTCCCTCCATTACGAGCTTTACCGCATCTGAGAGGGGCATCTTCTCAACGTCGAGGAACTCATCGGGGTCGAGGGACTGCTTCTCGTAGGAGAGCCCTCTCGCGAGGTACATATAGGTTATCTCGGTGTTGTATGCGGGAGTGGGGTACATCTCGCCGAGGAAGGTGTACTCCGAGCAGGTACAGCCTGTTTCTTCGAGGAGCTCGCGTCTGCCGCATTCAGCGTGGTCCTCGCCCTTTTCGAGCTTGCCCGCGGGAGCTTCGAGAGTAACCGTGCGGAAGGGATAACGGAACTGTTTAACGAGAAAGACCTCGTTATCCTCATTTACGGGGAGCACGCAGACTCCGCCGTGATGCAGAAGAACATCGCGGATAGCTTCTTTTCCGTTTTCGAGCTCAACGGTGTCGTGGGTAATTGTGAATATGGGACCCTCGTAGATAGTTTCGCTTCTGAGTGTTTTTTCATCAAGATGCATGGAAATTCCTCCTGTATATTATGTGTACTGATTTATTTATCCTTTTTGATAAAGCTTCGGGTGTATATCTCCGATGCGGAGACCTTTTCAAGCGAGCTGTAGTCATAGCTGTGCGTGAAGCGTTTGAAGCGGCGTTTTTTGTCAAACAAGCGCATTATCAGCAAATAGACTATCAACACGCCTCCTGCTCCGAGCGAGATACAGGCTCCGGTGCGGAAGCCGGGAGTTTCGTAACGGAACTCTATTTTGTTATCGCCGGCGTCAGCCTTTACCGCCATGAAGCCGTACGAGACCTTTTCAACGTCGGCGGGCTTGCCGTTGACGGAAGCAGTCCAGCCCTCGCTGTATGGGACGCTGAAGAATACGAGCTCCGGCTTTTTGAGCTCTATATCGGCGGTGAAGCCGTGGGAATCATAGGAGAAGCTCTTAGAGCAGTTCCTCTGTTTTTCATGGCAGGCACGTTCGTAGCTTGTTCTCGAGAAATTATGCGGCAGGGTAGGTGACATTTCCGTGAGGATATCGCCGTATTTTTCTATCTGCTCATCGCTGAGGACGAGTGCCTTTATAAGCAATTTTTCGCGTGTGCCTTTGAGGAATCCCTTTGCGGTGTCCTCTGAGATATACGTATCGTAGCCGAATCCCATGGGAATGTAGAGCTCGTTTTCGTAGACCTCGAAATTCTTGCCGGACTCCACCAGCTTAAAGCCTGGGAGGTACTCCCTGATATCCACCTTTGAGGCGTTTATGCCGTTTTTACCGGTCTTGTCGGAGATATCCTGAGTTTTGCCGGATATTTTGTCTATCGCGCAGCCGTCAGTGACCTCGCGGTAGAAATACTTCACGGAGAACAGACCGCGGAGCGTGTAATGCGTTACGTCGGGACGCGAGGCAACATCGCGCTGTACGCCGATATTGTCGTAAAACTCCATGATAGAGGTGCTGACAACGCTCTGGAAAGCCCTCATGGAGGGAAGCCCCCACAGCATGGGGTAGTTGTCGCAGTCGTCGGAGATATCGGTGCGGAAGAAGTTATCCTCCGAGACCGCCTCATAGACGTTTTCCCTGCCGTTCATCGCGGAATCGATGTAGTCGCGGGCGTCCTTGGGGGAGTTAGCACCGTATATGACTACCGTGAGAACGCATATAACGCTGGCGACAGCGGTGCTGTAGACTGAGAGATACCCGAACGTCAGACCTTTTTTGCGGCGTCTGAGGATATATGCGGCAAATACAAGAAATACGGCGGCGATAATTATCTGCAGCAGGAAATAGCCGATATCCGAGGGGAA
>DEDQ01000005.1:0-2903 GCA_002350065.1 Ruminococcus flavefaciens | reverse complement strand
CTGCGGCGCGAGCGGATAAAGGTGATGACTCCGAGCATTGAAAACAGCGGGAAATAGCCTCCGACGGACGACCACTTCGCGTTCTCGCTCTTGAAGAGGTTCGGACGCGCAGGAGCGTCTGCCGGCATGAAAAAGGTCTGTATCACGCGGATAACGCGTGAACGCTCGTTGTAGAGTATCATATTCTGACCGTAGAGGCGCTCATTTATGCGGTAGTTGCCGAGTATCGCCATTGCCGACGGCAGGAGCACGATACACGCGATGCCGCTTCCGATGAGGGCTTCAAACAGCAGTCCGAAGAACTTCTTCCATGTCACGCGGAAATCGCTGCACGGCACGCGCACGAGGAAGTATATTATCAGAAATACCGCCTCGCCGGTGAAGAAGTAGTAGTTCAGCGCTCCCATGACAGCGGTAATCAGCGCGAACCAGCCTCTGCGGCGGTTGTTGATATTCTCCTCCATAGCTATGAGCATAAGCGGGAACAGAGCCGTTACGTCCTGAAAGTGGTTGAAGAAGATGTTGAATATCTGAAAGCCCGAGAACGCATAGAGCAGGGCTCCGACGAGGGAAGCCTCCTTGCTGCGGACGAAGCGCCGTATATAGCAGTAAGCGGTCAGCGAGGCGACACCGTGCTTGAGCGCGAGCAGAAAGGGTATCGCGTAGGTGACAAGTCCTCGCGGGAGGAGTACCGACAGCCAGAAAAAGGGGCTCGCCGACAGGTAGAACGAGTAGGAGGTGAGCCAGTCCGAGCCGAGGTCTGTGAACCAGTTCCAGCCGAACTGACCGTTCCTCACGGCGTCGTTCGATAGATTGTAGAACGGTATCTGCTGAGCGTTGAAATCGCCGTAGTAGATGAAGTAGCCCCTGTCGCAGACCATTACCGGCAGCAGCGACAGCAGAAGCACGAAAAATCCGAGCAGGAAAGCCGCAAGGTAGCGTTCCCGCGAATATCGGGTATATTTTAAAGTCTGAGTTTTCATTACAGCCTCCGAATATCAAACATAACAGGATAATTATACCACAAATACAATAATAATGCAATATTTGGAGCTGTAAATGAGCATAAGAAAACCACGGGATCCAATTATGTTGATTAGAAAAATTAATTTGTAGGGAACGGCGCCCTCGCCGTTCCGTTCTGTGACTTCGCTGTAACACATTCCCTCCTCCGGAAATATAATGTATTGGCAGACGTAAGCTCTGTCATAAAGCAAAGGAGGAAATATCATGGCAGCATTCTATAATCAGGCAACGCTTTCCTATAACGGCAGCGTAGCAGTTTCAAATATAACCACAGGCGAGATAATCGAGACACTTTCCGCGGCTAAGGAGGCGGTCACAGACACCTATACCACCGGCTCGGACACAGTATTCGCGGTCAGCCTTGTAAACAGCGGAACAGCTGATTTCACAGGTCTTACCCTCACCGACAACCTCGGCGAATACAGCTACGGCGACCCTGCGGCAGAGGCGGTCCCGCTCACATACAGGGAGGGCTCGGCAAAGTATTATATCAACGGTGTACAGCAGGCAGAGCCGACTGTAACATCGTCCGCACCGCTTGTTATCAGCGGAATAACAGTTCCCGCAGGCGGCAGCACGATGATACTCTACGAGGCAGAGGTCAACCGCTTTGCTCCGTTCGGAGAGGGAGCCTCTATCACCAACACAGCGGAGATATCAGGCGTTGCAAAAGCGATCCTCGCATCTGCAAGCACGACCATAACTCCCGAGAGCGGAGCTTCGCTCACTATCGCGAAGTCGCTCTCGCCGGCTGAGGTAGCTGAAAACGGCGAGGTGACATACACCTTCATCATACAGAACAGCGGAAGCGTACCCGTTACAGCCGATGACAGCGTAGTATTCACAGACGTATTCGACCCCGTTCTCGACATCACCTCCGTAACGTTCAACGGCACTGACTGGAGCGAGGGCACGAACTACAACTACGTTCCTGCAAGCGGAACATTCACAGTCCCCGAGGGACAGATAACCGTTCCCGCGGCAGAGTACACTCAGAATCCCGACACAGGCGAGTGGAACGTCCAGCCGGGAGCAGCAGTTCTCGTTATCACAGGAAACATCACAGTCCAGTAAAAAGCGTCATCAGCATTTTTCCCCGGGGCAGAAGCTCCGGGGGAGCTTTTTTGCCTATATTTTTTAGTTAACCTGATATAACATTTTCTGATACCTATTGACAAAAACCTATCATTGCGGTATAATATAAGCATAACCTTATCAAGAGAGGCGGAGGAAACAGGTCCTGTGAAGCCCGGCAACCTGACATTCAAGGTGCTAAATCCTGCGGTTTAACCGGAAGATGAGGAGTATGAACAAGGTTCAGTACGCGCGTCCGAAGGGGCGCGCTTTTTTGATAAGGAAGTTATTTCTGGAGGTCACATAATGAAAAAGGTTTTCTTCACATCGGAATCAGTAACAGAGGGACATCCCGATAAGATCTGCGACCAGATCTCGGACGCTGTCCTCGACGCTCTGCTCGAGCAGGACGAGAACTCGCGTGTTGCGTGCGAGACAGCCGTAACAACGGGTATGGTGCTCTGCATGGGCGAGATATCGACAAAGGCATACGTTGATATCCCCGGCATTGCAAGAAAGGTCATCAGCGACATCGGCTACGACAGAGCAAAATACGGATTTGATGCACATACCTGTGCAGTTCTCACATCTATCGACGAGCAGTCACCCGACATCGCAATGGGCGTTGACGAGGCATTCGAGTACAGAGAGCAGAACGGCGACAGCGACGGACTTTCAAACGGCGCAGGCGATCAGGGAATCATGTTCGGCTATGCCTGCAACGAGACAAAGGAGCTCATGCCGCTTCCTATCTCGCTCGCACACAAGCTCGCGCTCCGTCTCACAGAGGTAAGAAAGGACGG
>DEDQ01000009.1:16913-33059 GCA_002350065.1 Ruminococcus flavefaciens | reverse complement strand
AGGCGAACCTCTTCTGTAGCACCACTTGCCTGCATAACTGCTGCAGAGAAGCTGTAAGTATTGCCAGCCTTGAAGTCGCTGCCGAGGCTGTAGGACATACCGTTCCACTCATCAGAGCGTCCGGATACCTTTACACACTTGCTGCCGCTGTAGTAGCTGCCGCTCTCAGAGTCGATAGAAACGCTGTCGCCTCTTGCAGCCCATTTGCCTGCACCGTTCTCGAAGTTATCGCTGATGAAGGTCTGAGCCTTGGGAGCCTGTGTAGTTGTTACTACAGGAGCAGTTGTGGTTCTTACTGTTGTTGTTACGTCGTTATTTTTTTTTTGAGTTGTTACATATCCCTGCATAACACTTGCGGGAAGCTTTGTAACAATTTTTGCGTCATATTTCTGGATTGTAAGAGCATCGTTTGCTGTGATGCCGTCGCCTGTGTTGTAAACGTCAGCATTTGCCTTAGCCTCATCGCTGAGAGCGTACTTATCCTTGTTACCGAGGTACTGGAGGATAGCAACTGCGTCTGCGATAGAAACGTCACCGTCGAGGTTAACATCGCCGTACTTGATGTTTGCAGCAGGTGCAGTAGTAGTTGTAGCCTGTGTAGTTGTTGTAGCCTTAGTTGTAGTAGCCTGAGTTGTTGTTGTTCCGGGCTGCTGATTTACAGAGCCGCTTGAATAACCATCGCCGTACTCGCTCTCATTTACGAGGTTTACGATCGAGTTATAAGCTGCCTTTGCATTGTAGCTTCTGTCGAAGATAAGGGGATTCTGAGAACCTCTCCAGCTCATGCCGTCGTTTGTTCCCCAGAATGTGAGTGAATTTACCTTTTCGCAGTTCTTGATAGCCTTTACTATGCTCTCATAGTAAGAAGCCTGCTGCTGCTCGTTGTTGCAGGTAACGTCGAGCTCTGTTACCTGGATTGCACAGCCGATGCTTGCATACTTAGCAAGTGCCTGCTGATACTGTGAAGCGCTGGGATAGCTTGTGTCAAGGTGTGACTGCATACCAACACCGTCGAGGTTGCCCTGCTTGTAGAGCTTGGAAACGAGATTGTAGATGTTGTTCATCTTGGGATTCTCGTACTCGTTGTAGTCGTTATAGTAGAGCTGGCAGCCAACGGGAGCGTACTTTCTTGCTGATGCGAATGCAACTTCGAGGTAGCTGTCATCGCCGTAGAGCATATTCCACGGAGACTGACCGCCCTGCTGATTCCAGCCGCCCTGTCTGAGTCCGCCGCCCTGTCCGTCTGCGAAGCACTCGTTTGCTACGTCGTATGCATAGAACTGAACTGTAGGATACTCTTTCTTGAGAGTTGCGAATACGTTCTTGATATAGTTGTCGATACGCTTGTTCATGATCTCCTTGGAAACCATAGCGCCGTTGTCGTCGAAGTTTTCCTTGAAGAGCCATGAAGGAGTCTGGCTGTGCCAGATAAGAGTATGACCTCTTACAGGGATATTGTTCTTAGCTGCGAAGTCGAGGATCGTCTTAGCGCCCCAACCGAGCTTTACCTGAGGATCAACGTTGTTGCCGTTTGCCTTTGAAGCTGACTGATCGAGGATCTGGTCGGGCTTGAGCTCGTTCTCAGGAGTGATAGAATTGAAGTGCTTGAGAATGAAGTCAGGGTTCTTGCCTACTTCGTTAGCGGAAACTGCTGTACCGATCCTGAAGTAGTTTGAGTAAACGTTCTTGAGACCGGCATTCTGCTTGTTCCAGTTGCCGTTGTTTGTGTTGGGAGCCTTTGTTGTAGTTGTAGCAGGTGTGCCGTTGCCGTTTGTAGTTGTAACAACTACAGAAGATGAACCGTCAACTGTACCGCCGCCTGTAACTACGGAAGAAGTCTTGCCCTCTTCCGATATCTTGAATGAATCGAGCCAGAGGTCTGTGAGGCTGTCGGGAGCTTCAATGTAGAGTGACATTCCGGAAGCACCGGAAGGAACTGTGAACTTTGTGTTCTCGAGCTTTGTCCACTCGCCGCTCTTAGCGTTTGCGGAAGCTACTTCCATCCAGTCCTGATCGCCGCTTGAAGCAGTGTACTCAAGTGTGAGCTTGAGGTCTGTTGCAGAGCCGCTATTCTGGAGGCCAGCTGCGCTGATGCTGTAAGTCGAACCGGGAACGAATGTTGAAGAATCGAGTGAGATAGAACCACCGTGCCAGTTATCAGATCTGCCTGTAATCTTGAGTGAGCCTGTGCCGTCGTAGTAGTTCTTGCTGTCAACAGAAACTGCAGCATCGCCTCTGCCTGTAAAGTCGCCCTTACCGGAGTTGAAGTCCTCAACGAGGAAGTTTCCGTTAGCGTCAGCCTTCTGAGGTGCGGCTGTTGTTGTCTGCTTGTTGGGGTCAGGAGTACCTTCCTTGATGTCGTTCTGCTTAACGTCTGCCTGACCGTCGCTCTCCCAGCCTTCAACGTTGAAAGCTACTTCGTAGAGACCGCCCATTTTCATACCAAGTGATTCCCAAGCCTTGAAGTGGTCGGAAATCGTGATAGTACCTTTGCTTCTTGTGTTGCGGCGAACGCTGATGTACTGTGTGAACGCCTTGTTTCCTTCGATAGTGTAGGAATTCATGGGGTTAGTGAATACATCGTAAACGCTTCCGTCGATAGTAACCTGCTTTGCATTGTTTGAAGTAGGACGCCAGTTTTTCCAGTCCTCGATGATGTAGAACTCAACGAGAGGATTCTGTGTCCAGCCATAAATACAAATACGAGAGTTGCCCGATGAGCCGGCTGACCAGCTGCAGTCGAAATCGCAGGTGAATCCGCCGTAATCCTGCCAGTGCTTGGGGTTGTTGAGACCGTAGTAAAGACCGCGGCGAGCAAGGAAGTTTCCTCGCGAGTTGTTAGGACCGCATTTCCAGCTTGTGCTGAATCCGCCTCCGTTATCATAAAGTGTCATAGTTGATGAATTCGGTGTGTCTGCCTGCCAGATCTCGTGATGATAATCATTGTACCAGCCGGTCTCCTGAGTGTGACTCGGGCTTGTCTGAAGCATCTTTGCCGCATTCGAGTCAAGTTCTTTTGCCACGAACGGGGTAGACGAGATAGCTAAGAAGCTTGCAACAGCCGTACTTAGAACACGCTTTAAAATGCTGTTCTTCATAGTATCATTCCTCACTTTCATAAGAATAAAGTTTAACGTATGATTGCCGCGTCGGGCGCAGAGCTGTTCCCCTGTGTCCCTTCCCTGCTGCGGCTTTCTGTTATTATTTTATTACGTTTTTGTGAACTATTCAAGTCAATTGTTGCTAAGAAAAAAACGGTCAGTCAATTTTTGCTAAAAAGAATCGCAATTTTTAGCTGTTTTTTGGAGGATTTATTCTGCAAATGCCTATTTACAGCGGTTTTACAGAATGTTAAAAAATGAAAAGGGTATCCTAAAAGGATACCCTCAGACCATTCTATCGCAATTTTTGGTTATAATTCCGCAATATCTGAACATATATTGTTGTAATCGCAATTAATAGCTATAATGTCCGTAATGCCCGTGCGTATACTGGCTTCTCGCAGCGTTCATTTTGTTCACATTTCCGCTGTCTGCTGCATATGATATATCAGCGATGTTCATGACAACTCCGGCTTCGGAGATGTCGATATGCCCGAATGAAGGCTTCATTCCGTCATGCGGAGCGGAAGCGCTGCCCGGATTGAGGATATACAGACCGTCCTCAAAGGCATTGCAGCGTACATGGGTGTGCCCGAAGAGCAGGATATCACATTCGTGCTCTTTGGCTTTGAGCTTTATCAGCTCGAGATTGCTCTTCACGGCGTAGTAATGCCCGTGCGTCGCAAAAATTCTGTGCCCGTCCGGCAGCGGGAGAATAAAATAGCCGGGATTCATGCTGCAGGCGTCACAATTGCCGCACACAGCGATTATCTTTTCGGTAAACTCATGGTGGAGCATAAGAAATGTATCAAGATCGCGTTCACCGTCGCCGAGGAAAAATATCCAGTCAGCGTCGGTATTGCGCAGTAAAACAGTTTCAAGAGCTTTATAGTTGCCGTGAGTGTCTGAAATTACGATTATTCGCATAATTGACCTCCGCAGTAAAATACAGGACCTATATTCCATATTATACCACACAATTTACAAAAAATCAATAGGGTTAAGGAGGAAATTATGAATAATTTCAACAACGGCAGTAAAATCGACCCGCAGAAGCTCAACGGACTGCTAAATGCGGTAAGCAAAAAGATAGGAGTTCCCGCCGATAAACTGCGAAGTGAGCTCGAAGCAGGCAAATTCGACAGTGCCCTTTCAGCGATGAGCGGAAGCGATGCAGCAAGATTCCGTCAGGCTGTGAACAATCCCAAGCTCATCGAAAAAATGATGAGCGCTCCGCAGGCAAAGGCGCTGTATAAGAAGCTCTCGGGCGAAAAGGACTGATATGCCTTGGACGACGTAATGGATAAAATATCCGGTCTGCTTTCCGATGAGGAGAGCGTCCGGCAGCTTTCAGAGCTTGCGAAGATGTTCATGAGCGAATCCGGCGAAGAGGCTCCGGAGGGCGAATCCGCCGAAACTTCAGAGAGTCCGGACAGCTCAGATGGCGGCGGCGCCGGCGGAATGCCCGACATCGACACGCTGCTCAAGCTGACAAGTCTCGCGGGTGCCTTTACGCAGAACGACAGGAATACCGAGCTGCTAATGGCTCTGAAGCCGCATCTCGGCGAGGAAAAGCAGAAAAAAGTAGACAAAGCAGTAAAACTGCTCCGGCTGATAGCTGTATGGAACATCGCAAAGGAGAGCGGGCTGCTGAAAGATATGTTTTAAGGAGGGAGCACTATGTCGGTATATGGCAGGAATTACAGGCGCGGGAGCTACCAGCCGCGCCAGCTCGCCGGCAGAGCCAACTCTGACATTCCCCCTGCCCCGAAGCCGCTCCCCGAACCGGAGCAGCCCGCTCCCGAACCGCCAAAAATCGGAAAAGCTCCCGCCGGAAGCGCTCCGCAGCCGAATTTTTCGGCTCTGCTCGGCAAGCTCATGCCCGGCAGCATCGACAGCGACACCCTGCTCATTGCGGCTCTGCTGCTGATACTAATGAAAGAAGGCGGCGATATCAAGCTCGTACTCGCGCTCGGGTACATACTATTATAGAGGTGAAAAATGAACAACGAAGTACTGTTTTACATTATCTGCGGGGTATCAGCCGCGGTAATGCTCATATACTATTTAAAAAGGAAACATAAAGTAACGTCAGCAGTTTTCGGCAGTCTGTCAGGCATCGCTGCCCTGCTCATCGCCAACCGCTTCGGCGGTGCTGTAGGAGCCGAGCTCCCGCTGAATACATTCAACGTCTGCGGGAGCGCCGTTCTCGGAGCTCCATTCGTAGCAGGAATGGTGATAATAAAATATATCTGAAAATTTTCACAAAAGCTATTGAAATTCTATACATAATATGGTAAAATATAAATACAGGAGGTGGAGTACTTTGAACATTATCGATATCATCAATAAGACCAAACGCGCTGTCCCCCTCGAAGAGGAAGAGATAGCATATCTCGTAAATGGCTATACCAAGGGAGATATCCCCGATTATCAGATGTCGTCATGGCTCATGGCTGTATGCCTTAACGGTCTCACCGACCACGAAACAGTCGCTCTTACAAAGGCTATGCGCGACAGCGGAGACGTTCTCGACCTGAGCTGTATCGACGGCATAACTGCCGATAAGCACAGCACAGGCGGAGTCGGCGACAAGACAAGTCTCATCGTCGGACCTATCGCAGCGGCGTGCGGAGTTCGCGTACCGAAAATGTCCGGACGCGGTCTCGGTCACACAGGCGGCACAATAGACAAGCTCGAAGCCATAAAGGGCTACCGCACAGACCTGCAATTCGAGGAATTTGCAGGCATAGTCAATAAAGCCGGCTTTGCGATAATCTCGCAGACGGGCTCGATATGTCCTGCCGACAAGAAGATATACGCGCTTAGAAACGCATCGGGTACTGTTGACAGTATTCCGCTCATCTGCGCAAGTATCATGAGCAAGAAGCTCGCACTCAATGCCGATATCATACTCCTCGATGTCAAATGCGGCTCGGGAGCTTTCATGAAAACAAACCTTGAAGCCCGCAAGCTCGCGGACCTCATGGAGCGCGTCGGAGACGCTGCCGGCAAAAAGACCCGCGCTATCGTCACCGATATGGATAGTCCTCTCGGAAGCTGCGTCGGCAATGCGCTCGAAGTCAAGGAGGCTATCGAGGTATTGCAGGGCAAAATTAAAGGCAGACTCTACAACGTCTGCATAGAGCTCGCGGCGAACCTGCTCGAGCTCTCGGGCAAGGGCACATACGGCGAATGCAAGTCAATGGCTGAGATAGCCGTATCCTCGGGCAGAGCCCTCGATGTTCTGCGCGAGACCATACGTCTTCAGGGCGGAGACCCCGCTATCTGCGATGATGTATCGCTCCTGCCGCAGGCACGCTTCAAGCACGAGATACGTGCAAGCCGCGATGTTGAGATAGTTGCCGTAAATGCCGAGGAAATGGGCATGGCATCGCTCCTGCTCGGAGCGGGAAGGCTCGATAAGGATTCCGAGATAGACCCGACAGCAGGCATCGTTTTCGACTTCGAGGTCGGCGACAAGATATCAATGGACGCGCCGCTCATGACGCTCTATTCGACCATATGCAGCGACTTCTCAGAAGCCGCCGTCCGCGCCTACAATGCGATAACCTTCCGCGACCTGACTGCCTCGGCGCTGACATAACGCCTTGACTAATCGGTCAGTTTGTGCTAAAATATGTATACCGACATTTAAAGGAGGAAACGCCAATGGGATTTGTGGATACCGTAAAGGAAATTGCCGAAAAAGTCGGAGATACCGTCGATAAAGGCATAAAGACCGGCTCTGACAGCTACAAGAAGATGACTGAAAAGTCACGCCTTAAAAAAGAGATAAGCCGTCTCAATATCGAGATAAACAATATTTTTGCGACCGTAGGAAAGAAGCTCTACACTGATGACCCCGACAACAAGGAATTCAGCAAGGTCTTTGAATCCGTAAGAGAGAAGCAGGTCGAGATAGAAGAGCTCAGCGCTCAGCTCACTGCGCTTGACGACAAGATACAGTGTGTCAAATGCGGCGAGATGATATCCAAGGATTCGCGCTTCTGCGACAAATGCGGTGCAAAAGTTGTGCCCCCCGCACCTTCTCCCGCTCCGGAGCCTGCTACCGAGCCCGAAACAGTCGTTGCCGAGGAAGTAAGGATATGCCGCAACTGCGGAGCCGAACTCATCGACGCGGGTAAATACTGTGACAAGTGCGGAGCAATGCTCGAGGACTGATATTACTTTATTATACAAGCATGGATTTGCGGGCGGACATTGTTCGCCCGCAAAATAACGTAAAAGAGGTCAGATATGAAAAGAGAAGCCGGATACAACACAAAGCAAAAGGAAAAGCTCGTCGATTTCCTGATAAACAATAAGGACAAGCACACGACCGTTCAGGAGATAAGTGCATACCTCTCAACCGAGGGCTCTCCGCTCGGAACTGCGACTATCTACCGCCAGCTCGACAAGCTCGTGGAATCGGGAGTTGTCCGCAAATTCGTCATCGACGGCAAGACCGGCGCGTGCTACCAGTACATCGAAAACGAGCACGAATGCCGCGAGCATTTCCACCTTAAATGCATAAGCTGCGGAAAGCTCATACATCTCAACTGCGACCACCTCATGAGCATTAACAAGCACATTGAGGAGCATCACGGCTTCATAATAGACCCCTCACAGACCGTTTTCTATGGACGCTGTGCCGACTGCTCAGCCGGAGTATCAGAAACGGACGAACAGGTATAAATTTTCACATTTTCACTGCCGTCATCGCCGGAAACCGTGTTTCCCGATGACGGTACATATATTTTCACGTCTTCTTCATTCATGCGTATCACCTCATGATAATTATTCCGCCGGTAACCGGATTTTATACCGGTATGGAAAGGAACTTTGCAATGCGATACATAAATGCTGTGCTGTGGACTGTCGCTGCGGATATCCTCTCACTGTTCATAGCGCTTACTCTCGCAGGCTCGGGGAATCCGCTCATACGCGGAATATCGGCTGTATGCACGTTCGGGATACTCGTATGCGTACTCGGAGCGCTCGGCGCAAAGACAGCCTCCGCTGACCGCAAAAGCAACAAAGGCTCCGCATTAGCTCTTGGCATGGGAGCTTCCGCCGCGGCATTGCCGCTCGCAAGCTGGCTCACGCTGTTTTTCACTGCCGGAAGCAGCTTCGACTTCTACCGCTGGTACAAGCTTATAAACGGCTGGGGCTTGCAGATATGCAACTTTATCAACTCTGACGCATCTGCAAACGCTCTCACGCGCGGACAGATTTGGCTCATGCTGCCGGTATCAGCAGCTCCGGCGTTGGTACTGACCGCCTCATACCTCACGAATAAGGCGAAAAATTGAGAATTGAGAATTGAAATTTGAGAATTATGGTATCGCTGACGCGATAAATTTTAAAATATGTCCGCGTAAGCGGACACATTCATTTTCAATTCTCCATTCTCAATTCTCAATTTTTGACATATCCGGCTTTCTGCCGCATTTTTGCTTCAAAGCCCTTGCATTTTCTTTTCAGTTGTGATATAATAAATTGTAATTGTGCTTTTGCACAGAATAAACACTATGAAAAGAGGAATCACAATGCCTGCTAATATTGTTGTCGGAACACAGTGGGGAGACGAGGGAAAGGGTAAGATAATCGACATTATCTCGTCCCGTGCTGATGTTGTAGTTCGTTCACAGGGCGGAAATAACGCCGGTCATACCGTTGTAAACAACGGTGAGGTATACAAGCTTCACCTCATCCCTTCGGGTATTCTCTACAAGAACACTCTCTGCCTCATCGGCGCAGGTGTAGTTCTCGACCCCAAGGACTTTATCGGAGAGCTTGACAGCCTCGAGGCAAGAGGCATCTCCACTTCAAATCTCAAGGTAGACCCCCGTGCTCACGTCGTAATGCCGTGGCATATCGCTCTCGACGGTCTTTCAGAGGCTTTCAGGGGCGGCAAGGACATCGGAACTACCAAAAGAGGCATAGGTCCTACATATATGGATAAATACGAGCGCTGCGGAATCAGAATGTACGACCTCGTTCACCCCGAGGTCCTCGCTGAGAAGATACAGTCCACAGGCAAGCTCAAGAATAAGATAATCACCGAAGTATACGGCGGCGAAGCTTTCGACCTCGACGCTGTTACCAAGGAGTACACAGAATACGGCAAGCGCCTTCTCCCCTATGTTGACGATGTTTCCGTCCTCACATTCGAGGCTCACAAGGCAGGCAAGACAATAATGTTCGAGGGCGCACAGGCTACCCTCCTCGACATCGACTTCGGCACATACCCCTACGTTACATCTTCACACCCGCTCTCAGCAGGCGTATGCGTAGGTACAGGCGTCGGTCCGAAGGTCATCACAAACATCATCGGCGTTGCCAAGGCTTATACAACAAGAGTCGGCAAGGGACCTTTCCCGACCGAGCTCGATGACGCTATCGGCGACCAGATAAGAAATGTCGGCGGCGAATTCGGTACAACTACCGGCAGACCCAGAAGAACCGGCTGGTTCGATGCAGTTATCGTCCGCCACTCAGTAAGAGTAAACGGTCTCGACAGCCTCGCTATCAACAAGCTCGACACTCTCGCAAATCTCGACACTCTCAAGGTTTGCGTAGCATACAAGAAGCCCGACGGCACAGTTACCGAGCACTTCCCTGCAACTCTTGAAGAGCTCGAGGGCTGCACTCCCGTATACGAGGAATTCCCCGGCTTTACAGAGGATATCTCCAAGTGCAGGAGCTTCGACGAGCTTCCCGAAAACTGCAAGAAGTACATCGCCCGTCTTGAGGAGCTTGTCGGCTGCCACGTAAGCATGGTAGGCACAGGTCCCGACAGGTCACAGATACTCGAAAGATAATGCGCGGGAAGGAGGATATCCATGAAACTTCACAAGCTGCTGTTATCCGCCTTCATCTCATTTGCTCTCATCGCTCCCGCCGTATCTGCTCCTAAAGCTCATGCGGTGATAGCAGGGAACGCCGATTCTCTCATCTTAGAAGAGAACACCGAAATTTCCGCGGAACTCGAAAGCTACGCCGTGAACCTGCGAAGCATGATGAAAGCAAGAAAGACCTCGTTCTCATTCAGTGTGCCGCGCGTCCTGATAAGCGGTCAGAAAGACGCCGACGCTCTTGTCGTGGAAGCACTTAAAGAGACCGGCAATCCGACTGAGGGAGACTACCTCCGCTGGTGTATCTCCGGATACAATTTCACGGCGCCGTATGACTCCTCTACCGACAGCTACAACTTCCGCTTCACCGTAAGCTACTACACGACTGCCGAGCAGGAAAAAGCTGTCGACAACGCTGTAAGGAACATGATATCATCGCTCGATGTCGGCACAGGAAGTGATTACGAGGTAATAAAAGCCGTTTACAACTGGGTAACAAGCAAGGTCACCTACGAGGAAAACGACACAAGCCAGCTCGTATTCACAGCTTACGGAGCTGCTGTACAGCACCGCGCCGTATGTCAGGGCTACTCAGTGCTCATGTACCGCGTGCTCACCGAGCTCGGCATACCCTGCCGGGTCATTCCCGGAACAGGCAACGGTCAGAGCCACGCATGGAATATCGCCGCTGTCGACGGTAAATACTACTATCTCGATTCCGCATGGGATTCCTCAACGCAGGCGTCCGGCTATTGTTACCTGCTCCGCGGCACCAATGACCTCGACAGTCTTTCAAAGTCGAACTCTCACTCGCGCACATGGAACCACAAGAGTTCCCTGCTCTATGCGGATTACGACGACGGAACATTCAACACGCGCTATCCGGTACAGACAAATGCATACACATTCAAGCCGGATACCATCTCATACAAACTCGGAGACGTCAACAACGACAGCAAGATAGACTCTAAAGACGCTTCACTGGTGCTTTTAGCCTATTCCAAGCTCTCAACGTTCGGCTGGAGCGGCTTCACAGCGAGCCGTAAAAATGCCGCTGACGTCATCAAAGACAGCAAAGTCGATTCAAAGGACGCATCTGCGTTATTAGGCTATTACTCCTACTGCTCAACAGGCGGCAGAGGAAGCCTTACCGATTATCTGAATAAGTAGAAGGTGAGAAAATGAACGAAGAGAATAATTTCGGAGCCCCCACTCTCGATGATATCGACTATACGGCACCTGCTCCGAAAAAAGAAGGTCCCGAGGGCGTAGCCGCTCCGATACTTGACGATTTTGAATATGTTGCTCCCGCCGAGAAAAAGGGCGGTCCCACCGGAGTTGCAGCTCCCGTACTCGACGACATGGACAGCTACGCTCCCCCGACAACAGAGAAAAAAGGAGCTCCTACCGGAGTATCTGCTCCCGTGCTTGACGACGACAACTACAGCGCTCCCGCAGCAGCTCCCGAGCCGGAAAAGCTCATTCTCAGCGACGAGGACATAATTGCAGGTCTCAACGAGCAGCAGAGGGAAATGTTTGATAATCTGCCGGAAGAAAAGCAGCAGCAGATAATCAATATGCGCCGCGAGCAGCTCGGAGCAGAGGCTCCCGCACCGACGCTGAGCGCACCTGTGCTCGACGAGGACAACTACGTTCCGCCTCCGAAGAAGGAAGAACCCGAGCCTCAGCCCGAAGAGCCGATAAGCGCTCCCATACTCGATGACGAGCCGGAGGCCCCGAAGTATGTTCCTAAGTTCGTTGACGAAGACCTCGAAAGAGCAAAGCAGGAAGGCGCGAAAAAGGCTGTATCCGGTCAGCTCGTATCCGACCAGAAGGATTCCAAGGAAAGCCTCCGCATGATGCTCGCACTCAAGGAGGAACGCCGACAGGAAGAAGCAGCAAAGGGCTTCAAGGTAGTTATCGGCATAGCTGTTATGGGAATCATCGCAGCAGCAGCGTTCTACCTGCTTTACAGCGGCGTAGTTGTAGGATACAAGGACAGCATGAGCGGCATGGCTAATGTTCTTACCAATTCTTCACTGTATATAGCACTTGCAATGGCGGTAAGCGGAATAACGCTGATATCCGGCATAGGCATTTTCAAGTCCATCGGCTCACTGATATATCTCGTTGCGGGAATCGCTCAGATATTCCCGGGAATAGTCATGATTCCACAGCACGAAGGCAATCTCGGAATAGTCGGAGCTCTCTACGCTGTAGCGCTTATCTGCACGGTAGGAGTTATAGTCGGACTTTCCGCTATCGAATCCGTTGGCATCTACTTCAACAGAAACAAGAAAATGCGAGTATAACAAAAACAGCGGCTGAAGGGAATCCTTTCAGCCGCATTTTTATTGATATATCCACACAGAAAGCCGAGGACAAATGCCCTCGGCTTTTGAAATTACTTCTCCTGCATACCGCCCTTGGTATAGAAATTGTCCTGAATGATGAGTGCGCAGCCGCCGAGGAAGTTATTCTTTCCGTCAAGCTTGCTGAGGACAACTCTGTCAGCGATATCTTCACTTACAAGACGTATCATTTCACGCTTTACATAGTCAAACTGCTTTTCGTTGAGCTTGTAATTGTGAAGAACTATCTTCTTCGCAAAGTGGCTTATCGAGAGGTTATTGATAAGTACGGTATACTTAGCGATGAGGTCGTCAACAACAGCCTTTACGGGCTCCTCGCCTCTCATGAGAGCCATGAATACATTATCGGTATTGATCTTGTTCTTGTCGCCCTCTGTGAGCTCGAAGAGCACAGGGGTCTTATCCTTGGAATATATCTCATAGAAAGCCGAAAGCATTGCCGACCTTGAAAGCTCAGCCTTTACCGAGCCGTTAGGATAGCCTTCGTAGCTTCTGCCGTTCGGAGCGACGATATACTTCTCTATCATGGAGGTATACGAGATATAGTCATTTGAAAGCTCATTCTTGTTAACGATAGCAAGATTTACCTGATTTCCGTTGTGGAGGAAGGCTGTATTGGTCTGATAGCCGTTCTGAGTCCTGAAATCGTTGCTTGCAAGAGCCATAAGACCGATAGCGTTTCCGCAGTGGATATCTACATCAAGACCGCCTGAGAGCTTCTCGATGAAGTTGGTAAAATCGAGCACACCGTCCTTGTAGAATATCTTGAGCTTGCCCCACATCGAGGGAACCACGCCAACGCCGAGACCAAGTATCTTATCCTTGGTAAGAGCGCTGTTTTCGATCATAGTATTGCTTGCCTTGATTATGTAATTGATTATGTCCTTGCTGGTCGTTCTCTCGTCGATGACCATGCTTGACTTGTCGAGCACCTCTGAATTGAGGTTAGTAAGACCGATGCTTACTTCCTTCTCATCGACGGTAGCTCCGAGAGCAAAGCGGCTGTTGACGTTGATGTCGATGAGAATCTTTCTTCTTCCCTTCTGAAGCTTCTCGGTATTGATCGGAGCCTCGCCGATCTCCACGAGAACGCCCTCTTCGATCATTTCATTGGTGATGATGGTAACAGCAGCTCTTGTGATTTCAAGTGCGCTTGCCACATCGACCCTTGAGATCGGACCTGATTCTCTGATGACCCGCAAGATCTGCATACGATTGCGTCTTTTCAGGTCGAGTTTACTGATTCCTCTTTTTTCCATTGAAATAACTCCGTTCTTTAGGTAGTGGCTGTGGGCAGCAGGAAGAGCCTGCCGACCCTGACGTCTGACATATTGTAAAGCAAATGTCCTATAAGGTAAATTTATTATAACACATTTTCAATAAAAATAAAACCTTTTTGAGATAAAATTCTAAAAATCAGCGTTAACCACAAAACTGAGAGACAGTTTTTGTTAAATATTCCGTAAATTTGACTACAGCGGGTAATGTGATTACCGAGAGTATAGTTCCGGCAGTGAAAATTTCCGATGCATAAAGCGAGTCTTTTCCGCTCCTGATGCACAGTAAAGTGCACATTGCCGCCGGAGGAGCCGATGCAGCGACAATAACCGTCATGCGGACCTTTTCATCGACAGGAAGCCAGCATAAAATTACAGAAAGTAGAATCGGGAGCAAAATCAACTTTACGGAGCATACTTTATACACTCCGACCTTCTTCACGAGGGTCTTCAAGTCTGTTCCGGCAATGGTCGCTCCGGAGACTATCATCGCCAGCGGAGTATTAAGCTCCGTGATATATCCGAGCGCTTTTGAGGGTATCTCCGGCAGGCGAATGCCGAGGAAAAAGCAAAGCAGTCCGATGATAATCGCTATCACCGTCGGGGAGTAGAATACCTTTATTACGGCTTTCATGTCCTTTTCGCCGGTTATGAGGATAACTCCGTGAGTCCACACGATGAGGTTGAACACAGTGATATACGCAGTCAGGCAGAATACTCCCTCCATGCCGAAAAGAGCATTCACAAGCGGGATACCCATGAATCCGCAGTTTGAATATATCGACGAAAACCGCTCTATCTCGGTATTTCTGTCCGGCTTTTTGCGAATGAACAGGTACGCTCCGGCGATGAGCACCACGAACGACAGACATGACAGCGCAAATGTCAGCATCAGCTCGCGGATAAGCTCCGGCTTCTGCTCGGTCTGATACGACATGAAGATGACGACCGGATTCACGACCTGAAGCACTATCTTCGAGAGGTCCTTATTGCTTGATTCGCTGATGAGTCCCGTCTTGCTGCAAAGGAATCCCACCAGCATGAGCACCATCATGATTATCGTTTGTTTGAGTATAGTTTCCGACATAGTATTTCTCCTAAAAAAAAACGGAGGAAGAGTTCACCCTTCCCCCGTTGGTAGTTTTAAAGCAGTGTGATAAGGTCTTTTACGAAATCGAACTGTTCGCTTCCCTCAGCAGTATACTTCCAGCCGTCACTCTTGGTCTTGGCAACGTTGAGCCAGCCGCTTCTGGTCTCTTCGCCGTCCTTATACTTAACGGTGAATTCGACCTCAACGCGGTAAGCCTTCTTTATCTCCGCATCGTAATTTGTGTAGAAGTATTTCTCTACCTCAGTGAAATTGCTTCCGCTGAGCTTTTCCTTAGCAAGGAACTTGACCTTTATCTTCTTGATATTCTTGGAGCTTCTTATCGTGTCGATAGACTTATCATTCTGGTCAATATAATCGTCCCACGAGATACCCTTATCCTTAGAGCGGACTTTGAGCTCCGCAGCAGCGTCCTCGGTGTACATCGCAGAGATGATACGCTCGGTATCGCCTCTGTTGATACCCTTCACCATTTCACGTATCGGGCGCTTGTAAGCATTTGAAGCTCCGTATATCAGACCGGCGAAAAAGCCGATAAGAGTTACCACAAGACACACGCATACTATAATAAGTATCTTTTTTGTTTTATTGTCAGCAGCAGCAACGGAAGCAGACGAGCTCTTCGAGGGAGCCTCCGGCTTTCCGGACTTCTTTGATTCCGCGCAGGTGCATTTACCGTTTTTATCGAGTTCATTTCCGCAATATTTACAATAAGCCATGATTTTGACCTCCAAATATATCTATCAGAAGTATTTTATCACATATTTACCATAAAGTCAATAGTATAGAGAAAAATAGGCGTATTTTATCTGCAAAGCAAACAGCTCCGGAGCATTTCCGGAGCCGTTCGCCTGTATATTACATCGGAGGTGGATAATGAAGAAAACGTCAGATCTTTGAGCCGCCTGAGAGAGTACCGCCGAGGATAACGCCGTTGCTGTCCTCAGATATCAGCTCAGTGCCGCCGGAAACTGTTCCGCCGGTGTAGAATGAAGCTCCGGAAGCATTCGCGCCGCCTGCATAGAAGCTTGAAGCGCTCTTCTTGCCGCGGATAAAGGATACGATGACCTTGCCCGACTTGTCAACGAGCGAGATACGTGTACCTGCTGCGGGATTTGCGGAAGCTGATACAGAAGCGGAGCTTCTGAGGGAATCGCCCATTGTGCTGCCGTAGTAAGATATCCATGTAGAGCCGTTAGCGCTTACCGAATAGCCGCCGTCGCCGCAGTCAAAGGGCTCGTTGCCGTTTGACACCTGAATACCGCCGTTGAGCTTGATATTGCCGTTGGAATCATAACCGTCGTGGTCGCCGTCGGAAACATTAACGAGAGCGAATCCGCCGTTGAAGGTCATGCAGATGTTGGAGTTTGTTGTCGAGGACTGTCCCCAGCCTCCCTGTCCCCAGGGATTTCCGCCGGGACCTCCGGG
>DEDQ01000009.1:13872-16835 GCA_002350065.1 Ruminococcus flavefaciens | reverse complement strand
CCGCTGTTCTGAGTGATATTCATGCCCTCGATGCCCTCATAAGCCTGAGTAACGCTTATCCTGATATCATCGTAGGTATCAGCACTGCCCTTGCCGATAGTAAGGTCGTGGTCGCTGTGAGCGCCGTCATCACCCGTTGCGAGAGTGAGGTCTCCGCCTATGAGCTCCATACTTCCGCCGCAGTGGAGAGCATCGTCAGAGGAATTTATATTGAGAGTGCCGCCGTAGATAAAGAGGTCGCCTTTGCTCTGCCATGTTGTGCCAGCCGCATCGTACAGACCTACCGCCTTTATGCCCTTAGCAGAGATATCGGTCTTGTTGGAATTGCCGTCCATTCCGCCGCCTCCGGGACCGCCGCCGGTGAATCCCCAGCTGCCCTGATTGCCGCCTGTAGTCGAGCCGGAGCCTGTGTAATTGCTGCCCTGATATGTGTATATCTTGACATCGCCGCCGTTCATGATAAACTCCTGCTCAGCCTGAATGCCGTCAGCATAGGAAGTGATATCCACTGTTCCGCCGTTGACAGTAACAACGCCGTAGGACTTGTCCGAGCCTGTATCAGTTGCCGTGGACTTGATACCGTCGCCCTGTGAGGTCTTGACAGTGAGCTTGAGATTCGAGTAGTCAACAGCCGTGCCGTCAGACTTGGCAGAATCGCCGACAGTAACGCTGTCCTTGCCGCGGATACCGTCGTCAACAGCAGTTACGTTGATAGTACCGTTGTATATCTTGATATCGTTCTTGCATACGACAGCATCGTCCTGATTGCCGTTGATGTTGAGAATTCCCTTGCCCTTGAACTTGATATCATCACGGGCGAAAATTGCTCCCTCGACAGTATTTTCAGTGCCGTCGCTGTCTGTATAGGTCTGAGTGTGTGATGTGCCGTCAGAGATAATGTTCTCGGTGCCGTTTTTAGCGATTATCTGCACCTCGTCGCCAATGGAATTAACGAATACAGGAGCAGTCTTGGTATTTGTAAGGCTCATGCCTGCGAGCTCGAGCTCAACAACTGCATCAGGGTAGGCAGTCTTGTCAACGTCAACGACTATCTGAACGTCCTTAGCCTCGCCGGTCACAGCGAATTTGCCCGCTTTCTTGATAGTGAGCACTCCATCGCTGACAGAAGCTACATCTGCCGGAGCGTCAGATGTTATAGAAGCTCCGCTGAGCTTTATCGAGTAGCCGTCAGTTGTTGATGCCGGAGGAGTTATCGTGCTGCCGGAAGGGTCAACGCTGTCGAAAGTAGTTACAAAACCGACTGCATTGCCGAGTCCGAGCTGGAACTGTGTCTGAGTACCGTCTGTATGAGTAATGGGAGTACCTGTTGAAAGATTAGTGAAGCCACAGGATTTAGCTCCGTTCATCTTGGATTCGCTGATAAGCACATACTTGTACTTCTTGGTGAATTCAACTGTATTCTTGGAATCAGAAGAGATAGCATTTGCCTTCTTCCATGTGCCGTCCTTAGTATTTGTAGAATCGTCGATGCAGTTGAGAAGGGCAGTCGCCTGAGTTGTGCCGGACATGAGTGTTACATCGACCTGATTATCAGTAGCTGTAGCATAAACATCGCCGCCTGTGATATTGATGCCGCTCGTAGCTGTGAATCCGCGGTCGCCGCCTGCGATGACTACGCCGCCGCTGATGTCGATAGTTGTGCCGGTCTGAACAGCATCATTGCCTGCCTTTATGGAAACATTTCCGCCGGATACCGAAACATTGCCCTTGCTGGACTTGATACCGTCGCCCTCAGCGTCAACAGTAATGGTACCGTCCTTGACTGTAACGGACTTCTTGCCCTTTACGCCGTCGGTCTTGTCGGTCGAGTTGAGAGTTTTAACGTTTACAACACCGCCGTTGAACTTGATATCATTGTTGCATGAGATACCGTCCTGAGTGTTAGCAGTAACGTTGAGGATACCTGTACCCTTCTCGCCGCCCTTGATAGTAAGGTCGTCCTTAGCCTCGATAACAGCCTCGCCGGAAGCTGTACCTGTCGCGTCAAGATAAGCTGTATCGCCGTCAGAAATGTTGTTCTCGGTGCCGTCGACGAGGTTGATAGACGTATTCTCAGCATTTGTAACAAGTATCGCCGGAGCGCTCTTGCCTGTGATATTCACGCCGTTGAGGAATATCTTGACTGTATCAGGGTCAGCAGCCTCGTCAGCGATATTCACGTTTATCTGACCGTCAGTGAGAGTGCCGTCAACGTAGAATGTGCCGGAGTGGTCGATAGTGATAACTCCGTCCTTTACGGAAGCGTGCTCGCCGGTAACAGTAGCAGTATCGCCTTTGAGGTGGATATATGTGATGTCAGCCAGCGGGTCAGGAGTTGAGGAAGTAGTGGTCGTTGTTGTAGTTACAGGTGCAGATGTGGAAGCAGTTGTAGTGGTCTGCTGATCCTGCCACGATTCCGGAAGCTTATCGATCACGCCCGCGTCGAGCATCATGATAGAGAGCGCGTCTCGCGCGGTAACTCCGTCGCCGCGGTTGAAAACGTCAGCCTTATTGAGACCGGACTTAGATACTGAATACTTGTCCTTGTTGCCGATATACTGAAGGATAGCTACTGCGTCAGCAACTGTGACGTTTCCGTCCTCGTTGATATCGCCGTAGGCAAGTTCCAGTGCGTCATTCTCAGCTGCCTGAGCCGAAGCAACAGCCATTGGAGCTGCTGCCATCAGGACAGCTGCTGTTGAAAGTCCGATGAAGAATTTCCCTGTTTTTTTCATTCTGATCTAACTCCTTTTATGATTTATTGAGAGGTTTTGCCTGAGTTTATGACTTGATTATATCCGCCTTTTCTTAAAAGAATCTTAAATTCTTCTTAAAAAAGTCTTAATGTTTGAGTTTTTTTGTAGTGATTTGCCATATATCAGGTCAATATATAACTTTATAGCATTGCGATATAAAATCATATTTCAGTTTTCTCTGCTTTTTCTCCGCGCCTGTTGATTTTT
>DEDQ01000009.1:10568-13687 GCA_002350065.1 Ruminococcus flavefaciens | reverse complement strand
TTTTTCACAATTGTATGATATAATGTAGGGGTAAAAAATCTGTACCCATGGAGGAATAAACTATGTCTATGTATATCACCTGTCTCGACCTTGAAGGAGTTCTCGTTCCCGAAATATGGATAGCTTTCGCAGAAGCAAGCGGTATCCCCGAGCTCAAGAAGACTACCCGCGACGAACCCGACTACGACAAGCTCATGAACTGGCGTCTCGGCGTTCTCAAGGAGCACGGTCTCGGACTTAAAGAGATACAGGAAACTATCGCTAAGATCGACCCTATGCCCGGCGCAAAGGAGTTCCTCGACGAGCTTCGTTCGCTCTGTCAGGTCATAATCATCAGCGATACCTTCACACAGTTTGCCGCTCCTCTCATGAAGAAGCTCGGTATGCCCACTATCTTCTGCAACACCCTCGAAGTTGCTGAGACCGGCGAGATAACAGGCTTCAAAATGCGCTGCGAGAAGTCCAAGCTCACAACAGTAAAGGCTCTCCAGTCCATTGGCTACGAGACCATCGCAAGCGGCGACAGCTTCAACGACCTCGGCATGATAGAGGCAAGCAAGGCTGGATTCCTCTTCCGCAGCACCGAGCAGATAAAGAAGGACTACCCCCAGTTCCCCGCATTCGAAAGCTACGACGAGCTCCTTTCCGCAATAAAGGAAGCTATAAAGGACTGATATGTGGCTGGCGATACTTGCGGTAATGCTCGCATTTGCCCTCGCAGGAACGGCATACATAGTATGCGGCTTTCACCGGTTCAGCTTTCTTAAAAAGCTCGGCAACAGCCACCCATTCCTCGCATGGCTCGCCGCGGCTGGCATAGCTGCCGCAGTCTGCGGAGCGTGGGCGATAGTGAACATATCCACCGTCATCGTGGTAATGGTACACCTGTTTATCATATGGCTGATATGCGACATCATTGCAGGCATAGTCCGCAAGATAAGCGGTAAAAAGCCCGAACGCAACTGGTCCGGTGCAGCCGCACTTGTGATAACTGCGGTATACCTCGCAGTCGGCTGGTACTTTGCTCATCATATCTACATCACCCGTTACGACATTGATACAGACAAAAATATTGGTGACGGACTGCGTATCGCACTTATCGCGGATTCACACCTCGGCATCACGCTCGACGGAGAAGGCTTCGCCAAGCAAATGAAGCGCATAGATGAGCTTGAACCGGATATAGTAGTTGTAGCCGGAGACTTTGTTGACGACGAATCCTGCAAGGCTGATATGGAGAGAGCGTGTGAAGCTCTCGGAGATATCAATGCGAAATACGGAGTATATTTCGCATTCGGCAATCACGACAAGGGCTATTATTCCGACGGCTACCGCGATTTCAATGAGGAAAGCCTGAGAAAATCCCTCACTGAAAACGGGATTGTCATACTCGAAGATGATTTCGCGGATATCAACGACAAAGTCTGTCTCATCGGCAGACAGGACAGGTCTGTTGAGGACCGTGCTTCCATGTTGACGCTCATGGCACAGGTAACAGAACCGCACTACCGCATAGTTATCGACCATCAGCCAAATGACTATGATGAAGAAGCTTCCTGCGCAGCCGACCTTGTCCTCTCCGGACATACCCACGGCGGACCTCTTTTTCCCGCCGGACAGATAGGTCTCCTCATCGGAGCAAACGACGCTCTCTACGGATATGAGCACCGCAAGGATACGGATTTCATCGTAACGAGCGGCATATCCGGCTGGGCACTGCCGTTCAAGACAGGAGCTGTCTCGGAAATAGCTGTTATCGACATAAACAAGCATCAATAAGCAACAACGGGGCGATGTGAACATCGCCCCCTGCACTATTGCATCACAACATATCCGCGGGCGAACACTGTTCGCCCCTACGATTTTACATCGCGCAAGCGATACAATAATTCTCCATTCTCAATTTTTAACAGGGAGGTAAATATGAGACTTCTCGCAATCGACGGAAACAGCATCCTCAACCGCGCATTCTACGGTATCAAGCTGCTTTCCAACAAAAAGGGAGTATTCACCAACGCCATTTTCGGCTTTGTGAACATCTATATGAAGAACTTCGCAGACGTCCAGCCCGACCATGTAGCCGTGGCATTCGACCTGAAAGCGCCGACCTTCCGGCACAAGGCAGTTGCCTCATATAAGGCTAACCGCAAGGGTATGCCTCCGGAGCTCGCGCAGCAGCTCCCGCTGATAAAGGAGCTTCTCACGCTCATGGGCATAAAGGTCGTGGAGTGCGAGGGCTTCGAGGCTGACGATATCCTCGGCACGCTCTCAAAGCTTTGCAGCGACAGCAAAAACGAGTGCTACGTCCTCACCGGCGACCGCGACAGTCTCCAGCTCATCGACGAGAATGTGACAGTCCTCCTCGCGACGAACAAGGAAACTATCCACTACACTCCCGACCGCTTCATGGAGGATTACGGCTTCGAGCCGGTACGCCTTATCGACCTCAAGGCTCTCATGGGCGACAGCTCCGACAACATCGCCGGAGTTGCCGGAATAGGCGAAAAGACCGCGACCTCGCTGATAAAGCAGTTCGGCACTCTTGAAGGAGTCTATGCCGGCTATGAGGAGTCCGGACTCACCAAGGGCGTCAAGGCTAAGCTCGCCGCAGGCGAGGAGTCCGCAAAGGAGAGCAAATGGCTCGCAACTATCGTCCGCGACGCTCCAATTGAGACCGACCTCGAAGCATATGCGCTCGGCGAGACCGACAATGCCGGCGTGAGCCGTCTGCTGACCGAGCTCGAGATGTACAAGCTCCTCGACAAGCTCGATATTTCGCCGGCTGAGGCAGGTTCCTCACCCGAGAAAAAAGAATCTGAATACGTCCCCATAGAGGTGACCGAGACGGAGCTCGACAAGTCCGCGACAGAAAAATTCGACCGCGTGAGCTACCTCTTTGACGGCGAAAGACTCGCTGTCCTCAGCGGCACGACCGTTTATACGTCGTCTGATACGGAGCTGATATGCGCGTTTTTCGGCTCGGACTGCGAGAAGACGACCAACGATGCAAAGCCGCATTACCGCTATGCCATGGCGCACGGCGGCGAGCTCAGGAACGTCAGGACGGACATTTCCATATGCGGATATCTGCTTAACACCTCCGCCTCCGACTATGCCGC
>DEDQ01000009.1:0-10490 GCA_002350065.1 Ruminococcus flavefaciens | reverse complement strand
CTCCCGGGACTTGCGGAAAAGCTCCGCTCCGAAATAGAGAGCGAGGGCATGACTGAGCTGCTCGAAAACATCGAAATGCCGCTGACAGAGGTACTCGCCTCAATGGAGCATTTCGGCGTTAACATCGACCGCGAGGGCGTAAAGGAGTTCGGCTCGTCGCTCTCCGAGATGATAGAGGAGACCCAGCAGATGATTTACGACGACGCGGGTCACGAATTCAACATCTCGTCGCCGAAGCAGCTCGGCACAGTCCTTTTCGAGGAGCTCGGTCTCCCCGCGAAGAAAAAGACCAAGAGCGGCTACTCGACCAATGCGGAAGTGCTTGAGGAGCTCCGCAACTACTCCCCTATCGTTGATAATGTGCTGAAATACCGCCAGTATACCAAGCTGAATTCGACCTACGTGACGGGACTGCTCGAAAAGATAGCCGATGACGGACGTATCCACACCTGCTTCAAGCAGACCGAGACACGCACCGGACGTATCTCCTCCACTGACCCGAATGTGCAGAATATCCCCGTCCGCACCGAGCTCGGCTCGCAGATGAGGAAGTTTTTCACAGCCGGCGAGGGAAAAGTTCTCGTTGACGCCGACTACAGCCAGATAGAGCTCCGCGTCATGGCTCACCTCTGCGGCGACAAGAACATGATAGACGCGTTCAACTCCGGCGAGGATATCCACACCTCGACCGCGGCACAGGTCTTTGATATGCCGTCGATAATGGTAACTCCCGAGATGAGAAGTGCCGCCAAAGCCGTAAATTTCGGCATAATCTACGGTATCGGAGCATTCTCGCTCTCCAAGGACATCGGCACCTCCGTTGCTCAGGCGAAGAAGTACATCGCCGACTACCTTGCCAAATACCCCAAAGTAAACGAGTTCATGGAATCCACTGTCAACGGCGCAATGGCTGACGGAGTCGTCTCCACGATGTTCGGACGCAAACGCCGCATTCCGGAGCTTTCATCGTCGAATAAGATGCTTCAGGCAGCGGGCAAGCGAATCGCGATGAATACTCCCGTGCAGGGAACTGCCGCCGACCTCATCAAGATAGCCATGATAAACGT
Source organism: Ruminococcus flavefaciens (assembly GCA_002350065.1). Taxonomy (GTDB): domain Bacteria; phylum Bacillota; class Clostridia; order Oscillospirales; family Ruminococcaceae; genus Ruminococcus; species Ruminococcus flavefaciens_N. Next base: position 9,423 of record DEDQ01000009.1, on the reverse strand, counting down.
GTACCGCCGTCTGAAAGCGGAAAAGCTCGGCGCGAAGCTGATTTTGCAGGTACACGATGAGCTCATCATCGAGTCGGACCTCTCATGTGCCGACCGCGCCGCTGAGATACTGAAAGAGGAAATGCAGGGCGTTTACAAGATGAAGGTGCCGCTCGCCGTTGACGTTCATCAGGGCGAGAGCTGGTACGACGCGAAGGGCTGAGAAAAATGGAGAATTGAGAATGTAGAATTATTATGAAAGAGAACATTATTCTGAATAAATCATTTGATTTCTCTGTACGAATAATCAATCTCTATCGTTATCTTATGAACAACAGCAAGGAGTATGTCCTTTCAAAGCAGATACTGCCAAGCGGAACAAGCATAGGAGCCAATGTCAATGAAGCAATCGAGGCACAAAGCAAAAAAGACTTCATCTCAAAAATGGGAATAGCACTAAAAGAAACATCTGAAACTATATATTGGCTCAGATTGCTCCATGCAACCAAATATATCACTAAGAAACAATTTGATTCCATTTGCGCTGATGCATATGAAATCAAAAGAATAATATCGTCAATAATACTATCATCAAAGGAAAAAGGCGGAAAACGATGGAAAATAATTCTCAATTCTCAATTCTCAATTCTCAATTCATCACCCCCTCTGCCGCGGAGAAGCTTTCGGAACTTGACCGGCTCTGCGTCGGCGCGGAGGGCTGGTCTGCTGAGTCCTTCATGAGCGAAGCCGCCAAGGATAACGGCATCGTCCTCTTCATCATGGAGGGCGACCGCATCGCCGCTCTGCTGAGCGGCTACACGGCAGTCGGAGAAGCCGACATAACCAGCGTTGCCGTACACCCCGACTTCCGCCGCAGAGGCTATGCCCTCGCGCTCATGAAACGCTTTGAGGAGCTTCTGCCCGCCGGCACCGAGGACATCTTCCTCGAGGTCAGGGAATCGAATGCCGGAGCTATCGCGCTGTATGAGAAATGCGGCTTTGAAAGGCTCTCGGTCAGGAAAAATTTTTACACGCTACCCCGAGAAAACGCAGTTGTCATGCGTAAAACTATAATTGTATCAAAGGAAGAGAAAAATGCTGATATTAGGAATTGAAAGCTCCTGCGACGAGACCGCCGCAAGCGTTATCGAGGACTGCCGCACGATACGTTCGTCGGTGATATCCACACAGATAGAGGAGCATAAGAAATACGGCGGAGTTGTGCCGGAAATAGCCTCACGCCGCCACTGCGAGAACATACTCGGCGTTACGCGGAAGGCTCTCGCCGACGCGGAGGTCACTCTCGGCGACCTCGACGGCATTGCCGTTACATACGCTCCCGGACTTATCGGAGCTCTGCTCGTCGGAGTGAATTTCGCAAAGGGACTTGCCCTTGCTTCCGGCAAACCGCTCATTCCGGTACATCACATCGCCGGACATATCGCCACGAACTACCTCAGCCACCCTGAGCTCGAACCGCCGTATCTCTGCCTCGTTGCGAGCGGAGGTCACAGCCACATCATCGAGGTGCTGAGCTATACAAAGTTCCGCGTAGTCGGACGTACCCGCGACGACGCCGCAGGTGAGTGCTTTGATAAATGCGCCCGCGCTATGGGATTTCCCTACCCCGGCGGAGTCCACGTTGACAATGCCGCGCAGTCGGGCGACCCGAAGGCGTTCAGGCTCCCGCACCCTGCTGTAGCCGGAAACGAGTTCGATTTCAGCTTCTCGGGACTTAAAACCAACGTGATAAATCTGCTCCACCACGCCGAGCAGAAGGGCGAGGACGTCAACAGGAACGACCTCTCGGCAAGTCTGCAAGCCACTATCTCAGAGATACTCACAGACCGCACTATCCGCGCGGCGGAGGCTCTCGGCTACAAAAAAGTCGCTCTTGCGGGCGGAGTTTCTGCCAATTCCGGAGTCCGTGCCGCACTGTCGCAAGCCTGCGAAAGAAAGGGCTTCGAGTTCTTCATGCCTGAGAAAAAGCTCTGCGGCGACAACGGAGCGATGATAGGCTGTCAGGGAAGCTACAACCTGCTTGCAGGCATAACCGCCGACGAGAGCCTCAACGCGATAGCAACTCTTTCTATGGACGATATATGATCGGGCAAAAGCCTGACGAATGCTGAATGAATATGATTCTGGAGGAAAATATGAAAAGAACTACAACCGCAATGATCGTGCTCGCTGCTGCACTTCTCACTCTCACTTCATGCGGAAACAGAGAGAAGAATACCAGCTCTCCCGACCGCAAAAGACCCACTACCGAAGCTGTCACAGAGGCTTCAACTGAGCCCGCAACCAAAGCTGATTACCACGAACGTCACGACTATGAAAGCGGAGTTCTCGTCGGAAGCTGGAAGGGCGACTTCACAGATCTCGATTTCTGCGAGGACGGAACAGTCTCGCTGCACAATGATATTTCCGATATTATCATGTTCACATCGGAAAAGACGCTTCTTTTCAACGGTGAGGAATACCCGCAGGAAAACGTCAGATACGACGGCTCGAGCCTCGTTGTGAACGTCTCCGCAAACGGAGAGCCCGTCGAGCTCCTCAACGCTTCAAGGATAGGAGAAGCTGCTCCCGATAAGCTCGACGGCGAGTACAGCTTCAACAGCGGATACCTCGTTGAAAGTCTTGCTGACTCAGACGAGCAGAAGGAAAAGATACTCCCGAGCCTTACGATGACTATCAGGAACGGTCACTGCTTTCTGACTATCAACAGCTTCTGCAAGTATACACAAACGGCTGACGAGGTAGAATTCACCGACTGCACTGTTGACCCCTCTCTCATGGAAGCCGAATTCGGCAAGAGCACCTTCGTACTCGAGGAAGACGGCGGCTTCACCCTTTACGATGCAGACGGAAACACTGAAAAATTTGTAAAAGCTGACTGAAAAATGATCACTTATTAAAAAGGCAGTCAAAGGGTATTTCCCTTGACTGCCTTTTGCTTTATTTTGCGCCTTCCATAACGCCCTTGAGGATAGTATCGTTCCAACTGCATGACAAACGGTTGAAGATGCCGTATGCGCCGTCGCCGGAAGAGACTCCGTTATCCCATATGAAACACTTGATGCCCTGCTTTTTTGCCTCTGAGATGTAGGTGCTGTAATAGAGAGCTCTCGTCTCGTCGTCAGCCTTGGCAACGCAGCCGAATTCGCCGATTATCACGGGGATCCCCCTGTCTGCGAACTTTTTCTTCAGGCGCTCGAACTTAGCTGCAAGCTCAGCCTTGTCGGAATCGCCGAAGGTAGTTGTCTGACCGTCAGCAAACTTCCACGGAGCGTAATAATGCACAGTCACGATAATGTGGTCGTCCTCGGGTACCAGAATATCGTTAAGAGCCTGGTCCTCGGCAGAAGCAGCGTATCCGGTAACAATGAGCGTTCTCTCGGAATTGTTTCCGCCGGAAGCTCTGACTGTATCCACGAAATCCTGCGCGTACTTATTGATAATATCGCGCTCGGGAGCTGTACCGCCGGTCCACTCACCAGCACTTCCGACTGTTCTCGGCTCGTTCATGCCCTCGAATATGAGTCTGTCGCCGTAATCCTTGAACTCAGCGGATATCTGCTTCCATATGCTGACCAGCTTCGCGCTGTCGCCCTCATATTCGGAATCGTTCGGGTCGAACCAGATATAGTCGTCGTGGTGCATATTGAGGATAACTATCATATCGTTGTTGTATGCGTAATCGACTACCTCCTTGACGCGGTTCATCCACTCGCGGGAGATAGTATCGCCGCTCATATGCTCGCCCCACGTTACAGGTATACGTATCGCATTGAAGCCCGCCTTCTTAACGGCAAGGACCATTTCCTCGGTCGCCTTGGGATTGCCCCAGCCCGTCTCGGTATCGAGTCCGGATTTGCCTGTCTTGTAGCTGTCGAGGGTATTTCCGAGGTTCCAGCCGACCTTTATATCGCGGACTATCTGTGCCGAGCTGCGGAATCCGGTCTTGGAATCCTCAGCAGAGACCTCTTCACGCTTCGGACGCGGCTTATCGGGAACAGCTCCGCCGGTGCTGTATTTAACGGTAACGGAATCGACTGTAGCAGTCGCCTGCTCGCTCCACCAGTAGCCGAGTATGAGCTCTCCGGCGTCATCGGAGTAGCATTTCGCATCGTCGGGGAGGAACCATGTGAGCGAGAGCGATGAGCTGTCGGTAAATACCGCAACATCGCCGGACATATAATCGCCCTGCGGCGAGCTGTAGCCGAACGCTCCCGTAAACTTGCGGAAGCCTCCGGACGCGCTTATATCAAAGGTAACAGCCTCAGGAACAGCTCCCTCGGGGAGATGGTCGGCTGTGGGTATTTTAATAGTATTATCGGCATCGTCGAAGCTCACGCTCTTGCCGACGCTGAATGTCTCGGTACCGTCAACGGGTATCTCGCGTGTGCGGGTATAGGTGCAGATGACCTCCTCGATGCGGATACTCTCAACGCCGCCCCACCAGTAGCCGAAAAGCACTTCTCCGGAAGCCGTGATGTGGTCGCGGATACTTTCCGGGACCTCCCATTTTATCTCGCCGTAGGTGCCCTGCGTCGGGGCAGAAAAGTCCTCCGACTGATACCAGCCCTCGTCAGTTGCAGCAGCACATTCGCCGTCTACAGAAATGCCGCAGCCGCCCTTGAACTGTCCGATATCACCGCCGTCGGAATAGATAACGAATGTAAACGAGGAAACAACGTCGCCCTCCTCGATAAAATCAGCAAGCGGGAGCTTGATAGTATTGCTGCCCTCTTCTCTGCCTATTGTCCTGCTGACTGTGACCTGCGAGCCGAGCTCTGCGGAAACGGTCTCGACCGGACTTATATGCTGTGTAGTTGTTTCCGTGGGATCTGAACTTTCGGGAACTGTGCCGTCAGTTCCGGTAGGTTCGGTCTCATCGGGAGAGGAGTTATTGCTCACCGAGCTGCTGCCCTTTCCGCCGCAGCCGGCAAATGCTGCTGTAAGCAGAAGTGTCGAAAGAAACAGCGACAAATTTTTTCTCATTTTCATGCCCTTTGCCTTTCAAATAATTATATACGCACATATTATAACACATATTATTTAAAACTGCAATATCTTTTTCAAGTTAAAAAATCTTTTTTCAGAGCCGTGCAGTATCCTCCGGAAGATATGATGCTCATCATTTTTATATATACTTGCAATAAACGCCTCATATCGCAGGAACTCTTGACTTACACGGAAGATTGTGGTATCATGTTGTTATTGTATTGTATCCCCTTCAAGGGGAATAATAACAAGGAGGAAAATTTAATATGAAACCCAAATTCGACACAAAGTCACTGGTTCTTCTCGGACTTCTTATGGCGATCGTGCTGCTTTTCTCGCTGACGCCAATAGGAACTATCCCGATCGGACCACTCTCGATCACTCTCAACATCATCCCGATCGCAATTGCGGGTATCGCCCTCGGACCATGGGGCGGTCTTATAGTCGGAACATTCTTCGGAATTTTCAGCTTCCTGCAGTGCTACGGAATCGGTACTCCCAGCGGCATGGGCGCTATCCTTGCTGATATCAGCCCTGTTCTCGCATTCATTCAGCGAGTTGTCCCGCGTGCGCTCGACGGCTTCCTTGTTGGTCTCATTTACAAGGGCATGACAAAGCTCAAGGCAAAGCGTGCATATTACGCTGTTGCGGGATTCGTGACATCGTTCTTCGGACTTGCTCTGTTCCTTTCGGTAATGCAGTTCACATTCTCGCATTCTGAAAAGGCTGAGGACGGCTCTAAGATATGGGTGCGTGACGAGGTCATGGAAAGCCTTATGTCATCAGGCGGACTTATCTGGTACATAGTCATTACCGTCGGTCTGCTTCTGTTCGGCATCGGCTACCTGCTCGTAAGCGGAAAGAAGCTCAGCCGTATGCAGGTATCATGTGCTGTTACAGGCTTCTGTTCAGCTCTGCTGAACACGATATTCTTCATGTCGGCACTTGTTCTGCTCTTCGGCAATACCGATTACGTTAAGGGTCTTATAAACGATAAGGGCAACGGAAACGTTCTGCTTTTCATTGTTGTATTCGTCGGCATAAATGCTCTGTTTGAAATGGTCGTATCAACTATCCTCACTACGGCAGTCGGCTCAGCCCTCCACAAGGCAAAGCTCGTTGAAGGACCGTCTGAGGATTGACCGTATAATGCAGAAAACGGCGTTTGCCGTCGATTTAGACAAAATAATTACAACATAGTAAAACTACTTGACAAACATTGCTTTTTATCCTATAATAGTATCAGCGGCGCGGGATATCCTAAGGCTGCTGATACATTTTTTTATACTTTTATATGAATCGGAGGATGAAAAATGGGTGTATTTGCAAGATTAAGCGACCTGCTCAAAGCCAATATCAATGACCTCATTGACAAGGCTGAAGACCCCGAAAAAATGGTCAAGCAGATCATTCTTGATATGAATAAGGAACTCAATAAAGCTATACAGAATTTAGGAAAGGCTAAGGCAAGCGAAAAGATCGCCGAGAAGAAATACCTCGACGCTGAGGCTACCTCCAAAAACTGGGAAAGCAAGGCAAAAATGGCTCTCCAGAAGGGCGATCAGGACCTCGCAAAGAAGGCTCTCGCCAAGAAGGTAAAGGCTGACGAAGAACTCGCAAGCTACAAGCAGATGTACGAGTCTATCTCCGCTCAGACCAACACTATCGGCGAGCAGGTAGAGATTCTCAAGACAAAGCTCGAAGAGGCTAAATCACGTCAGGCAATGCTCATCGCGCGTTCGCAGATGGCTCAGACCAAGAGACAGCTCGCTGCCGCTCAGAGCAATTTCGACAGCTCAAGTGCATTCGCCAAGCTCGACCGCATGGAGGAAAAAGTCATGCAGCAGGAAGCTGAGGCTGACGCTTACACCGAGATAACCGGCGGAAACGATCAGGATGAGCTTTCAGAGCAGTTCGCACAGATGGAAAACGATGCACAGGTAGACGCAGAGCTCCAGAGGCTCATGTCAGAAATGGGCATCAACGAAGCTCCCGCACAGGAGACAGAAGCTCCTCAGGACGCAGAATAATAACAGAAACGAAGGTTTTATTATGAGCAAACGCAAAAAAGAAGAAGATATCAACCCTAAAAAGGTATTCAATATGTTCCTCCCTATCGTAGGAGCAATATTCATAGCAGTCAGCTCGATACTCTATATCCTCTACAAAAGCTGGAGCAACAAGATCTACTTTGAAAAGTGGAAGGATTATGAGGACTGCGGCGTATAAAAGCAATTATAAAGGCAAAAGGACGGCTCAGAGCCGTCCTTTTTTTATTTGCAGCTTATTTCAAAACTGATTCCTGAATAGTGAAATGTCTGGGAAGTCCGTTTTCGTAGTGGATATCCAGCTCGCCCTGTATGAGCGGCATGAAATAATCAACAGCCGCATCGGTTATATTATTTCCCGCGGGAACTATGAACTTGTCCGGAAGGAACTTCTCCTTGTTCGCGATAAGGGAAGCGTCAGCGTCCTCGATAACGATAGAGTACGGCATCTCGTTCACGCGGCGGAATATCATCACCTTGCCGGTCTTGCCGCTGAGAGCGCATCTTACGCCTGCTGCTCCGATAGCCTCAGCCTCGTCGATATCAGTCTTGGAGCCGAGGTGCGAGGAGCATCTCTGCATAACGTTTAGCTCGATAGAGCGCACCTTGCAGCCTATCTGACCGCGTACCTCCTCCTCTAGGTATTTGCCTATGCCGGAAAGGTACTTGTGACCGAAATTGTCAACAACTCCGGACTGCACGCCGTCGGGGACTTCCGTACCCTCGGAAACCGCAACGATAACAGCCTTGTGCTTTGCCATTTCATGACGTACATCGCTCATGAAGCTGTCAAGCGAGAACTTTCTCTCAGGGACATATACAAGGTGAGGAGCAGTCTCTCCGAGCGCGTGGAGTACTGCCGATGAAGCAGTGAGCCAGCCGGCATGACGTCCCATTATCTCAACGATAGTAACGGAGGGTATGCTGTAGACCGAGCTGTCGCGGATTATCTCGTGCATTGTTGCGGCAACATACTTCGCCGCAGAGCCGAATCCGGGAGTATGGTCAGTAACGCAGAGGTCGTTGTCGATAGTTTTCGGAATGCCAATGACCTTGATATCAATGGACTGCTCAGCGAAATACTCCGAGAGCTTGTTGACGGTATCCATTGAATCATTTCCGCCTATGTAGAAGAATGCACCTATCTGACGCTGTTTCAGCGTATTGACTATCTTCTTGTAGACCTCCTCGTCGTCGCGCCAGTCGGGGAGCTTGTATCTGCACGAGCCGAGCACGGTCGAAGGAGTCTGTCTGAGGAGCTCCATATCCTCATTTGTCTTGATAAGGGTCTTGAGGTCGAGAAGATGATTGGTGATAATTCCCTCAATGCCGTTAACAGAGCCGAAAATAGCGTCTATCTGCGGTTCTTTGAGTGATTCCGCGAAAACTCCTACAAGTGAAGCGTTTATGGCACAGGTCGGACCGCCCGACTGTGCAACAGCGATATTCATCATGATAAAATCCTCCGTTGTCGATTTACGAATCTATATTCCAATTATAACACACAAGCGTAAAAAAATCAACATCTGCCTTAAAATATTACCTGTTTAAAAAGTATATAGACCATTATAGCGGCATCGCATCAGCAGGTCTTTTATTGTAGCAGTTTTCAGCTCCGGTGAATACTATAAAATGTGCGGAGGTCATCTGCACGATGTCCTCCCGCGAATATCAATAGGAGGAACTACCATGAACCTTGATATGTTCAGTAATATAGACGGGCTCGTGCTCCGCGACAGCAGCGCTCCGTTCGCCGACAGAGCAGAGACAATGGAGACCGGCACCATGGGAGCTATGCCTGCGAATCCCTCGCTTGCAATGGCATATGTCCCGTATCAGCAGTGGGGCGACACTATGGAGCCCGAGAAAGCGCTCTCCTGCGGCACGCTCTTCTCCGACCTCGCTTTCCCGTTCGAGAAAGGAGGCAGCAGATAATGGAACCTCGCCGTATGCTTTTACAAAGAATAAAACAGTACGATTTCTCGCTCAAAGAGCTGAATCTCTACCTCGATACTCACCCCAACTGCCGGCGCGCTCTCGCGATGTTCGCTAAATATAAGAAGCTCCGCGAAAACGCAATTGCCGAGTACAACGAGAAATTCGGTCCGCTCACTCCCGAGCAGAACAACGACCTCGAACACTGGGACTGGGTCGACGACCCGTGGCCTTGGGAAAGGAGCTAATCTATGTGGCAGTATGAAAAGAAATTACAGTATCCGGTAAATATAAAGAATCCCGACCCGCGCATGGCAAAGGTGATAATCTCGCAGCTCGGCGGACCGGACGGAGAGCTTGCAGCGTCGCTGAGGTATCTCAACCAGAGGTTTGCAATGCCTTACGCGGAGGTAAAGGGACTTCTCACCGACATAGGTACATCATTTTCACA
>DEDQ01000062.1:14853-22585 GCA_002350065.1 Ruminococcus flavefaciens | reverse complement strand
GAGAAGAGGAAAACGGTCAGGAAAGCGGAAGCCGCATTAGGGATCATTACCCTGACGAAGGTCATGAAGGGACCGCAGCCGTCGATATAGGCAGCGTCCTCGAGCTCTTTCGGGAGACCGCGGAAGAACTGCCGGAAGATGAGTATCATCAGTCCCGAGCGGATACCGTTTCCGGTAAGTGCGGGGAGGTACATCGTCCACGGCGTATTAATGAGGTTTATCTCGAAGAGCCCCTTTATGCCGAAGTTGCGGAACAGCGTATACAGCGGGATAGCTATTATCTGCGTAGGCACGAGTATCATGAGAATGACTATGCCGAAGAGCAGCCTGCTCCCGCGAAATTTAAACCTCGCGAAGCCGTAACCGGTCACCGCGCAGGATATGACCTGCACGAGCGAGCAGCCGATATTCAGCACGAGCGTATCACGCAGGGTCTTCCAGAGGTCCATAGCGTCAATGGTCTCGCGGATGATATCGAGAGTGAAATGCCGGGGTATCCACATAACAGTGGGGTCAGACATATCCTGCCGCTCGCGGAAGGCGCAGCTGACCATATATATGAGCGGATACAGCACCACGAAGCTTATACCGCAGAGTATCGCTGTCCGGCAGACCACCCATATCTTCTCAGCGAAGGCATTCCGCCGCAGATAGCTTCTCTCTTCCGGAGTCATCGACTTCATGCGGAGCTTTCTCGCCTGTTTAGGAGAGAGTCCGCCGCCTATTTCGGCTTCGTCCTTTACGACCGAGCCGGTTGTATCAGTCATGCACTCCCCTCCTTAATCGTTTTCGTAGTAGATGAACCTGTTGACTATCAGCGCCGCGACGCCGAGAGCGGCAAAAATCACTGCAAAATAGAACCACGCCATAGCCGAAGCCGTGCCGAACCGGAGCTCCTCCTTAACGGAGAGAATACGCTCCATAACGGCATTTGTGGGACTTGTAAACGAGTCAATAACAGTGAATATCAGGTTCGCGAGAATGAACGGGCTGACGTAAGGGAGAGTAATTTTCCAGAAAAACTCCCATGCCGTCGCGCCCTCTATCTGAGCCGCCTCCTTTGCAGAGGGCGGGATATTCTGCAAAGCGCCGAGGAAGAGCAGAATTTGTATACCGCTCGACCAGACTATGCCGAAGATATTGTCCGCGATGCCGGAGATAATACCGCTCATACTGTCGCTGATGCCGTAAATGCCGAGGAAATTGAGCAGCGAGCCGATGAGGTCAGTCGAGAACAGAGTTGAGAACTGCGCCGCCTGAGTATTGCCGGTGCTGTTCATATCGCCGCTGATAATGGTATAAACGGGACCCGTCGCGATTATCGCAGGCAGGAAGAAGACCGCTCTTGCAAGAGCTCTTCCGCGGAACTTCTGATTCAGCATAACGGCGATGAACAGGGAGAAAATGAGTATAAGCGGAGTTTTCCACAGCGTCTCGATGAGGGTATTTTTAAGCAGCCCGAGATACTTCGGGTCCTTGTTGAGGATATCGTCATAGTTTCCGAGACCGCGCCAGGTCAGGACAGTGCGGTTAATATCTATCCCGACGTCATTGAACGAGAACCACAGCGACTTCACAAGCGGTATCAGGAAGAACACAACAGTTCCGACGAGCCACAGGGAAATGAACCCGTAGCCGTAAAGCTGCTTGCGGCGCTCGTATGATATCTGTTTCTTAGCCATTCTGCGCCGCCTCCTTTTTGCCGATAGTGATGACGTTTCCTCCGCACGAGACCGTTTTCGCCGCAAGGTCGACCTCGACGACTGTACCGTCCGAGAAGCGTGAAGTTATCCTGCTGCCGTCGTCCGAGGTCTTATAGTCGGTGATGAAGCTTCCGCTGACCTTGCTGAGCACGGGCTTGAGGAGCTTGTAGTCCTCCGCCGCAGCAGAGACCCAGTTCTCGTGATTCGCGTAGAAATAGACATCGAGGTCAGTATCCTTCAGCTCGCTCGTCTCACCCCAGAGCATATCATAGCTGAGCAGACTTCCCGTCGCCGCCGACATAAGAAGCAGGGCATCGGGGTCGGGACTTCCGTTCACAGCCGTACCCGAGTAAGGGATAAGTCCATGCATTACCGCCTGATAGAAGGGCACGTCCTCGTTGAAGATATCGAACCTGCTCGAATTCAGCGGAACGCCGTCTATGCGGCTGAGATAAGGCAGAGCGTAGGCATTTGCGCCGTCGGCGGCAATGCCGTTTCCGAGAGCGGAGCTCAGCCTGCCGAATCCCTCCTGCGTGAGCTCCATAGCCTTAAATCGCGAGATATTCTTCTTGCCGTAGTCGCCGTAGAGAGCGGACGCCATGCCGCTGACGGAAGCCCCCGAGAGCCCCGCCGACGAGTACGAATCGGCGATACTGCCGCAGACCTCGCTGAAATAGTCAGGCGAGAGCAGGGACATATTGTCCTTGAAGCCGTTAGGGATACCGTATGCGCGGTCGTAGCTGACGATGCGCGAATATGAGCCTGAAATGCGCACGCAGGTCGCATTGATCGAGCTGTAGCCGCCTCCGGAGTAGAAGCAGTTATTATCCGCCGCCGGATAGAGCCTATAGCCGTTCTTTTCAACGGTATCGGTCAGCTTTTTGAAGTCCTTTTTGCCGCCGAGCGCCCCTGCGGGAGCCGCCTCGTCGTCGATCTCGCGCTTCATTCCGGCAGTTGTCCAGTTGTTATAGGTAACAGCCACATCGTCCGCGCCGTTATCTCTGAGCTGAGAGAGTATCCTCTCCGCCTCGCTGTAGGAGGTCGCAGTCTGCTTCATAGTCACGGGGATACCGGCAGCGGGCTTTTTCTTCTGAGTGCCGCCGTAGAGGTCGACGCAGAGCGGAGCCTCTCCCGCCTTTGCCTTAGGAGCAACGCCCGCCTCGTCGATGAGGTACTGCCTGTAGCGGGCGGCAACGTCAGTGAAGTCCATATCCTTGCCGCTGAGGGGATAATATCTCACCTCGATATCGTCGGACTTTATCTTACCGCGCTCAAAAACAGTGAGCTTGTCGCTGTTATTGCCGGACATATAGAAGATATCGGTACCGCGCAGGATAAAGGTAAAATTGCAGAGGTTGAAGCTGCTGTTCGACTGTTTCGACACCTGAGCCGAGAGATACGCATTTGAATCCCCCTTAGCCGCGACAGCAAGTAGCGCATTATCGCCCTTGACGATGCCGTAAACGGGGAGGTAGATCTGCTCGGTGACAGCTCCCCTGCTCGTCGGCACAGCGGTAACGTCCTGTCCGTAGATACGCTGCTGATAGGCGTTCATATCCATAGTGCGGCCGTTATTGAAGCGGACGAGCGCACCGCTTCCGTCGGGTATAACGAAGAAGCCGTCCTCAGTCCCGGAGCCGGCGCCGAAGCTGCCCATAATAGTGACCTCTGTCGCGATTTTCTCGTCCTTAGGCTCGGTTATCTCCGAGACTTTCAGGCTTGCCCTGAGGCAGTCGCCGTCGAGGGTATACTCGACCGGGAGCTTAAAGCCCGACTTTTTGTAATCGTAGGTAACTCTCACTCCGTCCTTCACATCAGAGACAGATATCTCGCAGTCGTCGGTACCGGAGCGCAAAAGGTTATTGCTTGTTCGCCTTGAAGGCACACCGTAGCGGAGCACATTCGACGAGCGGAGCTCATTCGCGATAAGCGGAGTAGCAATGCTGTCCTGAGCGGCTCCGAGGGGCGCAGACCACCATATATAGCCGGTCTTTTTATTTTTGAGCCCGAAGTTGCCGAGCCTGTCGTCCACAAGGAGCACGAAGCCGTCGTTCTCGGCGCACTCTCTGTAGTTCGCGATAACGCGCTTCCCGTCGGAGCTTAGCCACGCGAATTCGCTCTTGTCGGCGGTATAGTAGACGTTTCTGCCGTTCTCGGGAGCGCTCTCGCTGAGCGTTGCGAGAACCTTCTTATAGCCGGAGTCCATACGCTCGAGGGTCTTGCCGTCGAGTGTGCTGAACAGGAGCGGGTTATCGATAGTCGAGACAACGCGGCGTATCTTCACAACGCGGCTCGCCTCGCTGTCGGTATAAAGCAGAAAGCGCTTGCCGTCGCTGAGGAATATCTTCTCCCCGCCGGAGTTGTTCGCAGTCTTGAACTGAGCGAGCACCTCGCGCTTATCGGGGTCAACAGCGACGAAGTCGCCGAGCTGTTTGAGGTCGGATATCCTGTCCGCGAGTTCTTTCTGCTCGTCGGTATAATCATTTTTTGAAGCAGGCTTGCCGCCGGCTTCCTCCCACAGTCTGTCGTCAATGTCCTTGTCTCTGCGGTAGATGTCAACGCCGTCTGCGGAGCCGAGCTTTTCGAGGTATCCGGTTATCTCGCTGAAATCCGCCTTGACGAATTCCTCGGACTCTTTCAGCTTCGAGCTGACCTCATCTTCCTCTGCGGGAGCCTCGCTCACCGGCTCGGGAGCTTCCTCATCGCCGGCATAAGCGGCTCCGGAAGCGCTCATAAGGGACACAGCGAGCAGACAGAGCATAAAGCTTTTAATTTTTTTTCTCATGGCGCCCCCCTACACTCTTATGCGGTACGATATCTCGGCATAGACGGTCGAGATAAAGACAGCCACATTCTGAACGAGAGCGAGCACGAGGACAGCCAGTGCCAGCATGACGAACATCGCCGCAATTGTGAGAGCTATCGCGAGAACGGTTTTTCCGGCGGAATACTGATGCACAGACCTTATCGCCGAAAAAATGAGTATGACGCTCCAGCCGACGCCGATGACGTGTATGACCTCCAGAAAGACGTACTCATCGCGGATAAGGAAATGCGAGAGCACGACGCAGATAAAGGTCTGAGCTATATAGGGAACGAGCGCATAGGCGCTGTAGACGCAGATATTCCGCATCGTGCCCTCACCGTCGAGGAGCGTGCAGACCGACCAGTTGCCGACCACCCACGCCGCAAAGAGAACAATGGTCTTGACGATATACGGCACGATATTGAAGAGCTTGTCATTAGGCGCATAAAACTGAAAGCCGTAAAGCCTGCCGTAAGCTATCTCCGAGAGAAAGAGGAGCAGCACTATCCCGAAGGCTATTTTCAGCGAGCCGGACTTTTTCCAGCGCATATCCTCGAAGCCCTCAACAGGGTGGAAGACCGCGTGTCCGACCCACTCAGCGGGTCTCAGGTCCATCATGATGAGCACCCTCCTTTCTCTTTTTTCTGTGTTTATAGCCGAAAAGCACCAATGCCGCGGCGGCAGCCGCGATACCGGCAGCAATAGCCGTGAAATGCTTTTTCAGGAACTCCCTGCGGTAGCCCTCGAAAGCCTTGTTGTAAATTTTAGGAGCGTCGGCGAGCTTTGCATACCTCATCGACTCCTTATACTCGCCCTTTCTGAGCAGAGCCGAAGCAACGCCGATATAGGCACGGCGGTAGTTGCCGTCGTATTTCAGCACGTCCCGCCACGGCTCGAGAGCCTCCTCGTAGTATCCGGCATTGTGGAGCGCCGTTGCCTTGTGGACAGCCCTGCCGAAATCGGTCTCAGCGAAAACGGTAACGGTATTTTTCTGCCCGTCCGCAACGTAGAGATGTCCCTCATCGGATTCAACAGCCGTCACCTGCGAGAAGCCGCCGACCTGCTTGGCGATAGTGCCGGTGATAAAGAGGAGGTTGCAGTCCTCGTCGTACTGGAAAATGCGTCCGGTAGTAAAATCGAGGCAATTAATGTTGCCGTCGCCGGCGATGTCGATATCGCAGATAGCAGGCGCGAGGAGCTTATTCTGCGTAGTATCGTACATGGGAGTATAATCGCCGAATGTCACGTCATAATTGGCGAAGATATTATTTCCGGCGGCATTGAGCTTCTTCACGGTATCGGCGGTCTGCGTCGAGGAGGAGGTGCAGGTGAAGATGAAATCCTCGTCCGCGTCGAAGTTGGTGATACCGGTGGGAACGTTTCTCGAGCGCCTGCTGCGCTTCTCATCGGAGGTAAAGAGGTTGGTGAAATAGCGTGAAACTATCTCAGACGTCGGCTGAACGCGATTCGCGCCGTAATATCCGAGGAATTCCCCCTCCGGACTGAACATCGCGGCGCCGGTAGTGATATTGCCGAGCACGACGTAGATATTGCCGGCTTTGTCGGCGAGCACCTTCTGCGGGAAGAATGTCTTGTTCTGGTCAAAAACACCGGACTCGGGCTTGGTTATCTCCAGCCCGACATTTCCCTCAAGGTCGCAGACGAGGACGCGGGAATTCTGATTATCGGCGATATACATAAGACCGGTATCCGCCGAGATATAGACACCCTGCGGCGAGCTGAGAGCAGTTTTCGAGCCGTCGGGCATAGTAAATTTCTCATACACGCGAACGCTTCTGCTAAGCTCCGCGTCCGCAGCGATTATCCTGTTATTGCCGGAATCGGCGATGTAGAAAGTGCCGTCGCCGCCGATGAAGATATCCTCGGGCTCGCTGAGAGCACCAACGCCGAGGTCATAGCCGGAAACGGCTCTCTCAGCGATATATCCTGCCTGAGAAGGTATCGCCTCGCCCCAGCGGTCGTAGTTGTAGACCTCATATGGCTCCGCGGAGGCAATAGCCGGAGCTATGCCGGCAGAAACGAGTGCCGCCGAGCAGATGAGAGCGCAAATATCCCTGAAAAGCTTTTTCATGCGCACCTCCTATTCCTTTATGCCGGAGTGAGCCATCGTCTCGATGACCTGTCTCTGCGCGAGCGTAAAAACGACTATCGGAGGAACGAGCATGAAAACCGCCGCCGCCATAGCGACTCCGGCGCGGGCAAGACCCGAAGAAGCCGCCTGCATAACGACAGTTGGGAGCGTCTTATACTGCTCCTGGAATATGAGCGAGCCGCCCTGGATATTCCAAGCCGCCTGAAAAGCGAAGATGATGAGAGTCATGAGAGCCGGCTTCTGATTGGGCATGACTATCTGCCAGCAGATGCGGAAAAGCCCTGCGCCGTCGACCTTAGCGGCTTCTATCATGGAATCTGGTATCTGACTTATGGACTGTCTCATGAGGAAAAGCCCCATAGGCGAAGCGATAGAGGGCAGTATCAGCGCGAGCGGATTGTCGATAAGTCCGAGCTTCGCCATGACGATATACTGCATGATGTATATGACATTCGACTGATAAAGCAGTGAAACGACGATAACGCCGTTGATGAACTTACTTCCCGGGAATCTGCACTTTGCGAGCACAAATGCCGCCATAGAGCAGAAAATGCACTGCAAGACCGTGACCGATACCGTAACGGCGACGCTGTTGAAGACATAGCGCGAGAACGGCACACGGTTGCTGTTGAGAGCGTCGAACATATCGCTGAAGTTGTCGAGAGTAGGACGCATCGCATAGAGCTTAGGCGGGAATATAAAGAGCTCCTCGACCGGCTTCACGGACATAACGACAGTCAGATATATCGGGAAGAGCATGAATGCTCCGACTACAAGAAGGACGGAGAAAATAGCGATAGTGCCGCCAATTTTACGGCCTGCTTGTCTGTTTGAAGCTTTGAGTTCAGCTGTATTGACCTGCGGCATTATCCGCCCTCCTTTCTTTAAAATATCATATCGTACTCACTAATATTATCAGTCCATATACCTGCTGAGTGCGCGGCTTATGAGCCTGTTGCAGACGTACATCGCGAGGAAGAGCACCATACATATCGCAGACGCATAGCCCATTTCGTAGCGCACCCAGCCGTAGTCATAGGCATGGGTCATTATGGTATGCGCCTGATAGTCGGTACTCGGGAAGCCTACGAGGTTCTGCGCGACTGTTCC
>DEDQ01000062.1:14569-14772 GCA_002350065.1 Ruminococcus flavefaciens | reverse complement strand
CCCATAGACGGGATAACGATGTAGATGAGCTCCTGCCAGCGGGTACGAATACCCTCGATAGCGCCCGCCTCGTACATAGTGCGGTCGATATTCTGAAAGCCGGCTCTCAGCGCGAGGAAGCCTGCTCCAAGGGATATCCAGAGCTGCACGACTATCGTAACGCCGAGGACATAGCGTCCGTCGGTGAGCCACTGCACGGGAGC
>DEDQ01000062.1:11061-14236 GCA_002350065.1 Ruminococcus flavefaciens | reverse complement strand
AGTAAACACGACAAAGAACAGCATAAAGGGCGCGAGCATGAGATAGCAGGCTTTATTCTGCTTTACAGAGCGCCAGAGCTCGCTCCTGTTCTGTTTATTTCCAGCCAAAACTGTCCCTCCTTTCACGGGAACACATCAAATACTTCCGGAGCGATGAAGGCATCGCCCATACGCTCCTGATTTCTCAGTTCTTACTTCTGCGGTCTAAATCGCGCCGCTTGCGTTCTATCTCGTCATTGATGTCGCGGTTGTACCAAATGAGCGTATCACGCGGATTTTCGCCCTGATTGATAGTTTCGCGGAAAGCGTTCATGATATTTCTTGTCACCGCATACGAGGACGGGATTATCGGTATCTCTACCAACTCATCGCGCTGAGCATTAAGGCGTGCGAGCTCGTCCCGCGACCACGAAAGCTGAGAAAGCGCCTCAGTATTTGCGGTATCGAACCTGCCCATAGTGCCGAGCAGGCCCTCTATCTGAGTGCCGTAGCGGACCTGAGTATCGGTCTCGGTGAACCATTTGATATACTCCCACGCGTTCTGTTTATTTTTGACCTTGCTGAAAATGACAGCACCGGCGCCGTTGGAATTTGCGGCATGAGAGACCGTTCCGTCCGCGCGGAGAGTTCCGGGCACAGGGCAGAAGTCCCACAGCCCGTTTATTTCAGGCGAAGCGACCGTGAGCTGATTGAAGAAGGCGTAATTCGAGATAACGAGCGGATACTCGCCTGTTCTGAATCTGCTGAACGCATCATAGGACTGCAAAAAGCTGTACTTCGTGTAGAAGTCGGTCCACTCCTCGAAGGACTGCACCGCCTCGGTCGAATCGAAGGTCGAAGCCGAGAGGTCGTCGTTGTAGTAATTCAGTCCCTTTTGCAAAAGCATCATCGCGAACGTGTGACCCGTCTCAGTTGCGGGAGAGATATTCGCCGGCGGGAGCACAAGTCCGACGGACATATAATTTCTTTGCAGAGCCGGAAGCATATCTCTGAGGTCGTCCCATGTCTCCGGCGGAGAGCTGAACCCGAGCTCGGTCAGGACATCGGTGCGGTAGAATAGCATGGGGAAGTTCTGACTTATCGGCAGACCGTAGGTGCCGCCGTTATACTGATAGGGGGTCATGGCATTTTTCTGAAAGCGTCCGCAGACCTCATCAAAGCCGTCAAACTGCGACTCATCGGAAATATCGACAAGCAGACCGCGCGCGGCAAGGTTAACGGGGAACTCTCCCCCGAGGAAGAGCGCAACGTCCGGACCCTTACCCGCGAGCGTAGCCTCGACCACGCCGCCGGTGACGAGGTTAACGGAAACGGGGATATCATACTTCTGCATGAATTCATTCTCGGTCATTTCCTTGACGACCTGAGCCTGATCGCGTCCGAGCGCGACCCATACCTCGACAGCGTCCTCGCCGGTAACGTCCGAGAGCGTGGTATAGTCCTCAAAGAAGGAGCCGATGAATGACTTCGCACTAAAGCTGAGCGACTTGCCGAGCTTCTCCCTGCACGGAGAAAAGCTCTCGCCCCGAGTTGCGAACTCGATATAATCGACCTCGAGGGGCTGATCGCGGTAATCTCTCAGCCAAGCCGAAACGGAGGCGATATTGTCTTTTATCTGCGAGAGGTAGGCAGGTATCTTCAACGGCTTGTCCACGCATTTATCGAGTATGACCGCCATATTCCCGATAGCCGCCGCCTCAGAGCCTTTACTTCCGGAGAGCTTCTCAATGCCGGACTGAATATCCTTGAGCTCCTGCGAAAGAGTCCGGAACTCGCCGACTATCTCGGGAATTTTCTCATGCACGTAGTAGTCGGTATACTTATCCGGTGCAGGACCGGTTATCATCAAAATTTTCCGGTAGTAGGTGTTAAGCTCAGCAACAGCGCTGTCAAGTCTGCGAAGCTGCTCCCCTATCTCACCGGGAACGCATTCGAGGGTGATAGTATGGTCGCGGTCAGCCGTGAGGTAGACGTAAACGTCGCCGCCCTCATCTGTCTTAGGCGAAACGACATTCCAGTCGGTGTCATAATAGAATCTGAGCTGATCGAGCTCGCGGCAAGGCACCACGCCGTCTATCAGGACGCGCCTGTTGGAGTAAAGACCTCGCATCTGGTTCTGCCGCGCCTTTACGCCTATCTTATACCAGCCGTCCGCGCCTATCTTATCGCGCGGTATCTCCCACGTAACGGCTTGCAGAGCCTTTTTCCAGCTTCCCGCCCCGAGAGTATTATACACGACCTTTCGCGGGTCGGAGGGCGAAACGAGGTAGCTTGTGTTGTCGTAGGTCGGATAGAGAGTGGGGTCGGACTTGAACGCCGCGTCCTCGGCTTCGATACGGAACACATTAGGCTCAGACGCCGGATTTTCGGCATTCACGGAGTTTTTATACTGTTCATAGTCCGGAAGCTCCTCCGGCGCATAGAAACGGAAGCATTCAAGCGCGAACTGCGCACGCTCCGAGGAAAAGCACACCTCATGCCTGCCTTTTTCCAGATAGAAGAGGAGCGGCTCGCCGAAGAGACCGTCCGGGTCGCCGACGGAGCACTTTTTCCACATACCTCTCTGCACCTGCGGAGGGCGCACCTGATTGCCGCGTGAATCGGTATAAATGGGGCTCTCGTTGACCCACACCCTGCCGAGAGCAAGTCTCGACGCCGAATCGAAGGGAGCTGAGCCGTCTATTTTCAGCGAAAGCTCTATCGACGGACTATTCGACTCCATGGGGTAATACGACATATCGAGGCAGTAGACGCCGGTCTCGGGGACATTTATCGTATACGTGACCTCACCCTCGGGACTGCTCCATATTAGCGCGTTGCGGACGTCATCGTACTCGCCGAAAACGCCGGAGCTGATATCGCCGCCCTTAGCTGAGGAATAATCGCCGCCGCGGACGAGTATCTCCTGCGCAGGGAGAGCCTCGCCGGCGAATTCATCGTAATAATCGCTGTATGAGGGGATATCCGTGCTGAGGGGCTCAATGGTGTAGTAGTCGCTCAGCAAGTCCGTCCGGACGGAGCCTTCCGCGGCATAAGCGTGAAAAGCGCCCGAAACACAGCCGAAAGCGGCAAGGCATGACAAAGCACCGGAAACAGCCCTCCGGCAAAAATTTCTGATAATCAAGTCATGTCACCTCCGCATTAGTTATATCGTTAAGGCAACACCGCACAAAGA
>DEDQ01000062.1:0-10962 GCA_002350065.1 Ruminococcus flavefaciens | reverse complement strand
TTGTGCGGTGTTGCCTTAAAACTGCACAAAAAGCGTGCAGATCTCAAAAGCCTATACATTATAAGTATACCAAATTTGATATGTCATGTCAAGGAAAACCGCGTATCCGGCTGACGCAGGAGAGATATCCGCAAATCTCACAAATATCAGAAGCCTGATTTGTACAAAACGACGAATTTGCAAAGTTCGCTTTGCAAGTCTTGACAAGTGTGCTTGGCAGTGATATAATACAATCACAGAAACACGCCAAGCATACTTGGCATAAACTTTCACTGATCAAAAGAATGAGGTGTTACTATGAAAAAAACTACAGAGAAATTCACAAGCGAAAGCTTCACAGACTTCAATATCCTCAGCATACTTCTGTCGCGTCCGGTACGTCTGATCGCCGCATCGGGCATCATGATGCTTATCTCATATTTTATCGGAAAATAGATCATTATCAAAAGGAGGAAATATTATGAACAAGGAAGAAATTCTCGCTAAAAGCCGCAAAGAAAACAATTCTGAATATGAAAAAGACAACTACAAGATCGCAGGAAGCCTTGCGCGTATAATCGGCGGACTGCTCTGTGCAGTGCTGCTTTTCGCAGAGCAGTTTGCAACTGGACATTACAACTGTGGTTATTGGTTGATATTCTGTGTTATGCAGCTTGTACATGACGGCTATATCTTCATGCGGACGAAGTCGAAGACACATCCTTTCAGTGCTGTTTGCTTCATCGGCGTATCGGCGGTTATGATATACGGCTACATTACCGACTTGATAAGCAGGTGAGCCTATGGACGACAAACTGATACTCCGTAACCGGCTGAAGGAAGTCCGCACAGAAGCGCGGCTCTCGCAGGCGCAGCTTGCGGAAATGGTAGGAGTCTCGCGCAACACGATAAGCTCGATAGAGACGGGACAGTACCAGCCGACGGCGAAGCTCGCGCTGATAATCTGCATAGCCCTCGACAAGAAATTCGAGGACCTGTTCTACTTCTGAGCGAATTATCACGGCTTGACAACGCCGCACGCAAATGGTATAATTAATTTACATTATTATGATTGGAGAAAAACTTATGGAAAAGGTACTCGAAGTCAAAGAGCTTTCCAAGCAGTACACCAAGGTACTTGCTGCCGACAAGGTCTCGTTCGATATCGAAAAAGGCGAGATATTCGCGCTCATCGGACCGAACGGAGCCGGAAAGACGACCACTATCCGCATGATATCGACTCTTCTCACGCCTACCTCCGGAGACGCGATAGTTGCGGGACACAGCGTGATAAAAGAGCCGGAAAAAGTCCGCCAGAACATAACCTACCTCCCCGACGAGGCAGGCGCGTACAAGAACATGACCGGCAAGGCGTACCTGCGCTTTATGGCAGGGCTTTTCTCGACGAACATCGACGACATCAACCGCTACGTTGAGCGTGCGAGCAGCATATGCGGACTCGGTGACAGGCTCAGGGACAAGATAGGAAGCTACAGCCGCGGCATGACGAGGAAGCTGCTCCTTGCGAGAGCGGTCATGACCGAGCCGAAGCTCGCCATTCTCGACGAGCCCACAAGCGGACTTGACGTCCTCAACGCTATCGAGATAAGAAAGATGATAAAGAAGCTTGCAAGGGAAGAGGGAATGTCCTTCCTGCTCTCATCGCACAATATGCTCGAGATAGAGTTCGTCTCAGACCGCGTAGGCATAGTCGCCAAGGGACACCTGCTCGTATCGGGCAGGGCTGACGAGCTGAAACAGCGCTATAACGCAGCCAATCTCGAGGAAGTATTTGAAAGGGTGGTGAAGGATAATGAAATTCTTTAATCTGCTGAAAAAGGAGCTCGGCGAGCTTCTCACCGTCCAGACTATCCTCAGCCTTGTCCTTATTTCGGGAATGCTCATGCTTATGGGCAACCTGATGAAGACCACTATCAAGGAGGCGGTCAAGAACGAGTACACTATCACAATCGACGACCGCGACGATACCGACTTCACACATCAGCTCGCCAAGGCTCTTGAGGAGAGCGGAGCAACGCTCAAAACGGTCAGGACTACAGGCGACGACTACTCTGCGATACTGAAGGAAGCCGATACAGAGGCACTCGTCATTATCCCAGAGGGCTTCACCGAAAAGCTTGAAAAGGACGAACGTCCCGAGATGATAAGCGTATCGGCGATGAAGTCAGCAGCAGCGATGTCCAATGTGTCCAACAGCAACAGCGGAGCTATCGGACTGATATCCCAGTGCATATCCAGCACCTTCGCATCAAGGGCAGGTCTTACAGCCGAGCAGGTAGAGCTCATGCAGGTCCCTGTCACGGTCACAGAGCAGACGGTAGTAAAGGATAAGTCCGCACCCGTCGGTGCTTCGAGCGTCATGAGCAGCATAATGATGAAGAACATGATACTCCCGATAATCGTATTCATTCTGATAATGTTCACCTCGAATATGCTCATCGGAGCTATAAGCAATGAAAAGATAGACAAGACCCTCGAGACGCTGCTCTCAGCGCCGGTATCGAGAACAGCCATACTCGGAGCAAAAATGCTTGCGGCAGCGATAATCGCGCTGCTCAACGCAGTTGTATACATGATAGGCTTCTCGTCATTTATGACGGGAGCGACTGAAAGCGTGAGCGAGGAGGTAAGCAGCCAGCTCGTCGGACAGTACATCTCAATCGGCGATGCACTTGAAAGACTCGGACTGACGCTCGGCGTGACCGACTATATCCTCATCGGAGCGCAGCTTTTCCTCACGATAATGATATGCCTGTCGATATCGCTCATGCTCGGAGCCCTCGTCAACGACACAAAGCAGTCGCAGACGATGATAATGCCGCTGATGATAATGGCAATGGTGCCGTACCTCATCTCCATGATGGCAGACATCAACACGCTCCCGATAGCGATAAGAATGGTAGTATACGCTATCCCCTTCACTCACACCTTCTCGGCGATGAACAACCTGATGTTCGGCAATACGGCGATATTCTTCGGCGGACTTGCATATCAGGGAGTAGTATTTGTGATATGTATGTTCTTTGCCCTCAGACTGTTCAAGTCGGACAAGATACTCACGATATCCCTCAACTTCGGACAGAAGTCGAAATACAAGAAAAAGTCAGACAAATAAACGCAGTAAAACAGCCATATAGAGCAGCAGCCGAAAGAGCGCAGCTTATATGGCTGTTTTTATATGTATCCGGCTTTCAAATCGCGGCATCATTTTCCTCTCAGCTCTTTACAAGAGGAGAAAAATATGATAATATATACTTACAGAAAGAGACAACTTGAAGGGAGAGTACAACAATGCCAGACTATTCAGGTCAGGAGGACAGCAGAGCCGAAGTCGCAATGCTGAGCCACGAGGTCTACCGGCTGACAAAAGAGCTCGAAGAACAGCAGCAGCGGCAGATGCGCGAGTCCATTCCTGATAAGTATGACCCGTTTGATAACCCGACAGAATATAAAGGGTTCAGCGGTGATTATTCAAAAATACTTCCTCGTATCACCGAGCCCGCCTACGAGATACCATTAGAGCCGGACTATGCCGAACGAAAGGCACTCCGGAAGTATTATTCCTCCGGAAGCTGGTGTATCATGATCCACTTCATCTCATGCACCGCCGTCGGAACACTTGTTATGCGCGGACTCATGCAGATGCTCATGTCACACAATCCTGCGGCTGACCCCTCCGCGATACTGACGTATCTGCGTTCATCGTCAATGGCAGCATCTGCGAATATGCTGATATATCTTGTATTCAACGTGCTTATCGCGATGATAGGAATGAAGCTGTCGGGCATAAAATACACATCACTTGTCCGGACGAAGGATTTCGGCATCGGGCGCGCATTCCAGTATTGTCTCATTGCCGTATTCCTGTGGTCGGTCTCCTTTTATGCGATAATGGGTCTGAACGACGTATTCGGCAAATACGACATTGATATCCTGATCGATTCAAGCGGAGTTGCGACCTCAACGCTTGGTGCAGTCATACTGAAGATATACACCTGCATCGTCGCCCCCGTTACGGAGGAGCTTCTATTCAGAGGAATGCTGCTGCGGACATTTTCTAAGGCGAACCAGCGCTTTGCCATATATGCGACAGCGTTTTTCTTTGGTATTTCCCACGGAAATCTCCCGCAGTTCCTTTCCGCGACGCTGATAGGCATATTCCTCGCGCACATCACCTTAAAGCACGGCTCGATAATCCCTGCGATAATAGTACACATATTCAGCAACACCTTTGTTAGCATAATCAGCTTGTTCGGCAATTTCAGCAAGGAAGCGGCAGTTATCGCATATCTCATACTCATATTGCTCATACTCGTCGGACTTGTAATGCTGCTTGTATTCCGCGGAACAGACGGATTCCCGACGACCACTCCCAAGCAGGCGAAACGCGGATTTTATGTAGCGATAGGCTCATTCCCGTTTCTTATTGCAGTTGCCGCGAATGTATTCTACTTAGTATATAATCTCATGATGAAAAGCAAATAATCAAAACCGGACTAATGGGGAAGCCCCGTTAGTCCGGTTTTTTTGCACATATTATACGATGCTGAAAAGGAGGTCACTGCCGTTCAGTTCAGCATATTATTCACAGCACTGACGAGAGCCTTGATAGACGAGGTAATGATATCGTTGTCGATACCCGTACCCCAGAAGCTTCTGCCGTCGCCGGTGACTATCTCGACATAGGAAACAGCCTTTGAAGCCGAGCCGACCTCGAGGGCGTGCTCGGTATAGGCATTGATGTTGAAGTCCGCACCCGTATAGGAGCGAAGGGCATTGCTGACGGCGTCGAGACGACCGTTACCGGTGTCTGTCGCAGTCACGCGATTGCCGTTGTAATTGAACGAAACAGTAGCCTCGATGCCCTCGCGCTGTTTGAAGTGAGTTTCCGTTATCTCGATAGGAGAAGTGATATCGACGAAATTCTGCTTGAATATCTCGTACACCTCATCGGGGAGGAGCTCCTTGTGCTTCTTGTCGGAAACGTCCTTTACGAGGTAGCCGACCTTCTCGCGCATCTTTTTGGGGAGGTCGTAGCCGAAGCGTGTCTCGAGGATATAGCCGATGCCGCCTTTTCCGGACTGACTGTTGATACGGATAACGTCGGCGGAGTATTCACGGCCGACATCTGCGGGGTCGATAGGGAGATACGGAACGTTCCAGAAACCGCCGTGACCCTCCTCGCGCCATTTCATACCCTTGGCGATAGCGTCCTGATGCGAGCCGCTGAACGCCGCGAATACGAGCTTTCCGGAGTACGGCTGACGCTCGTACACATTCATACGCGTAACGCGGGTAAAGAGCTCATTTATAGCGGGGATATCGCTGAGGTCGAGCTGAGGGTCAACGCCCTGCGAGTACATATTCATCGCGAGAGTGATGATATCGACGTTGCCGGTACGCTCGCCGTTGCCGAAGAGAGTACCCTCAACGCGGTCAGCACCGGCGAGGAGCCCCATTTCGGTATCCGCGACCGCGCAGCCGCGGTCGTTATGCGGGTGAAGCGAGACTATCACATTTTCGCGGTATTTGAGGTTTTCGCACATATACTCTATCTGATTGGCGTAGACATGGGGCATAGAGAGCTGAACTGTCACGGGGAGATTGATTATGACCTTATCCTCAGGAGAAGGCTCCCACACGTCGAGGACAGCGTTACAGACCTCGAGAGCAAACTCGGGCTCAGTACCGGTAAAGCTTTCGGGAGAATACTCAAAGCGGAAATTCCCCTCATAGCGTTCGCGGTACTCCTTGCAGAGCTTCGCGCCTGAAACGGCGATATCGAGAATTTCCTGCTTTGACTTGCGGAATACCTGTTCGCGCTGAGCAGCGGAGGTCGAATTATAGAGGTGAACTATCGCATTCCTGCACCCCTTGAGCGCCTCGAAGGTCTTCTCGATTATATGCTCGCGCGACTGAGTGAGCACCTGAATTGTCACATCGTCGGGGATGAGCTCCTCCTCGATGAGAGTGCGGCAGAAGTCGTACTCAGTCTCAGAGGCGGCAGGGAAGCCTATTTCTATCTCCTTGAAGCCGATATCGACGAGCATCTGGAAGAATTCGAGCTTTTCGCCGAGGCTCATCGGTATCACGAGAGCCTGATTGCCGTCGCGCAGGTCAACGCTGCACCAGACGGGAGCCTTGTCGATATAAGAGCGTTCCGCCCATTTCATGGCAGTTTTGGGAGCTTCAAAGAACTGTCTTGTATACTTGGTCACATTATTCATAGTCGCCATTATCATGACCTCCTTTTCATAATTGGAATAGAGAAACAAAAAAGTCTCCTCCATGCAGTGCATGGAAGAGACGAAGTTACGAATATACTCCGTGGTACCACTCTTCTTGACGTAAAGTATACGCCCGCTCATCTGCGCCGATAAACGCATATCTCTGTAACGGGAGAGCCCGTTCAAGCCTAATCGCGGAAAAGCTTTCAGCCGACTGCTCAGGGAGGAGCTATGACCCGTATCCGAATACCGCCTTACACCTGCCGGCAGCTCTCTGAGAAAACGTCCTCGGGTTTTATTTCCCTTCATAGCATTTATTACTGGTATTATACAATGTAAAGTGAAATTTGTCAAGGGGTTATATAAAAAATGTAATGAGGGACACCCTTTCAGGCTGTCCCTCAGCATAATATTACTCTTCTTCCTCGAATTCGCTTTTCAGCAGAGCATAAACGTAGAAGTCGCTGAACACCGACTTATCGTCCTTACGCGGGAAGAGCTCCCTGTGCAGAGCCTCACGGCGCATACCGACGCGCTCGGCGAGGTTAACAGACTTGACGTTGCGTGTATCTATCTCAGCGATAATGCGGCGGACATCGAGCTCAGAAAAAGCATACTTCATAAAGCCGCGGATGCTTTCGCTCGCATAGCCTTTACCCTGAAAAGCGGCGGCGAAGGTATAACCTATCTCAAAGGTACCGGCGCTCTTGCGCGAGAAGTATATCTTGCCGATGCCCTTATTATCGAGCACAACGGCGAAGAATTCCTCGCTTTCCGAGAGCTTCACAGCCTCGTCGATGCAGGCTTCGCGTGTAAAGGTCTGATAGGGCTCGAAGTAGGTAACATCGGGGTCAGCGATGATATCGGCGAGGTCATTATAGTCAGCGGGATTGAATCTTCTCAACGCAAGTCTTTCGGTAGTAAACAGAATATCCATAGTTTTTCTCCTTATAAGGAAATATCCCGCTCAGAACGAACGGGATAATCTTTGCTATTGTTAATTAGTCAACGAGCTCGTTGCCGTTAGCGTCAGTAGTGATCTTACCGATGAGGATCATGATGCCTTCGATCTCACCCCAGAGAGCGCCGAGTCCGCAGGTAACGCAAGTAACGATAAGCTGGATGATGCCTCTCTTAGTATTTCCGAGATAGAACTGATGTGCACCGAAGCCTCCGAGGAAAAGTCCGAGAAGACCAGCAACTATCTTCTTTTTAGGTTCCATAAGTATTTCTCCTTTCATATCATACCTTATGTAGAATAAGATTATACAGAAGCGAAAGCGAAAGCCTTCATACTCTGTTAACAATTAGTATATCACAGTATCGGCACAAAATCAATATAGGTAATAATATTTCTGCATTTTTCACAATTATATGTATAAAAGAGCGGCAATTTGACCTATTAATTCACAATCCGCTGTAGAATTTACACAGAAATAATTGAAAAAGCGATTTTTTTTGAAATAATTATTCTTTTCATATTGACGTTTTATGTAATAAATGGTAAAATATGAATATGCAGCAAATACCATGCTGATAATAATCTAAAAACAGGAGGCACATCAAATGAAATACGAAATCATCGGACAGACCGTCCCCGCTGTAGAAGTAACGCTCAGTCAGGGCGAATCAATGTACACACAGTCAGGCGGAATGGTATGGCAGACAAACGGCATCGCGATGTCTACCAATGCACGCGGCGGACTTGCAAAGAGTCTCGGCAGAATGTTCACAGGCGAATCAATATTCATGGCAAACTACACAGCAGAGATCGAAGGCGCAAAGATAGCATTCGGCTCTACCGTACCGGGAACAGTTGTGCCTGTAGATATATCACAGGGCGAGCTCATCGTGCAGAAGGGCTCATTCCTCTGCGCACAGCAGAGCGTAGACCTGAAGGCGACATTCACAAAGAAGTTCACAGCCGGACTTTTCGGCGGTGAGGGCTTTATCCTCCAGAGGCTTTACGGAAGCGGCATGGCATTCCTTGAAGTAGACGGCGACAAGGTCGAGCGCACACTTGCCCCCGGCGAGGTACTGAAGGTAGACACCGGAAACGTAGTAGCATTCGAGACCACAGTAAACTACGACATTGAGACTGTAAAAGGCCTCGGAAACATCTTCCTCGGCGGCGAGGGGCTCTTCCTCACAAAGCTGACAGGTCCCGGAAAGATAATCCTCCAGACCCAGAACTTCAATGATTTTGCAGGCAGAATCATCGCAAGAGTACCCAAGGGCAGATAAAAAGCATAAGAGAGGGGCGCTTTCAGAAGCGTCCCTTTTTGTATGATATGCAAATCAAATATTGCTTTTGCCTTTACAATATGGTATAATGAATGCGAGGCATTAATATACTGTCGAAAAAAGCACAGGTGCTCGGAAAGCGCCCTACATTTCGGGCATTATACGTTTGTTTGTGTAGGGGCAAGTTCCGCTCGCCGCAAAATCTGATTTATATTCAGGTTTATTGACAGGAATAAACACAAAGCATTCATTATACACGATTTAAACATACGATCACTTACAGAGGTTTACATACTATGAAAATAACAGGAGCCAAGATCGCTGTTGAGGTTCTTATCGAGCAAGGCGTAGATACAGTTTTCGGCTATCCGGGCAATCAGGTGATAGACCTGTTTGACGAGCTCTACCAGAGCCGCGAGAGGATAACCCACATACTCACTGCCCACGAGCAGGGAGCCGCTCATGCGGCGGACGGATTCGCACGCACTACCGGCAAAGTCGGAGTCTGTATCGCGACATCCGGACCGGGCGCGACCAATCTTGTAACAGGCATAGCCAATGCCTTTCTTGATTCCGTGCCGATAGTAGCGATAACCGGCAACGTCTCGTGCAGTCTCATCGGCAGGGACAGCTTTCAGGAGGTCGACATAGTCGGAGTCACCATGCCTGTAACGAAGCACAACTTCATCGTCAAAGACATACGCGAGCTTGCGGACACTATCCGCGAGGCGTTCAAGATAGCGAAATCGGGACGTCCGGGACCTGTTCTCGTAGATATCCCGAAGGACGTCCAGACCGGCATATGGGACTTCGAGCCCAAACCGGAGCCCGTCCGCCCGTACCCGCTTAGCTTTGCATCTGAGAGCAGACTTCGCAGGGCAGCGGAGATGATATCGGCGGCAAAGCGCCCGTACATCTACTTTGGCGGAGGCGTGATAGCTGGCAAGGCGTCGTCAGAGCTGATAAAGCTCGCAGAAAAGACGGATTCTCCGATGGGCTGTTCGCTCATGGGACTTTCAGCGGTCCCGACCGACCACCCGCGCTTTCTCGGCATGAGCGGAATGCACGGACACTACGCCGCCACCAGAGCCGAAGACGAAGCCGACCTCGTGATAGCGCTCGGAGTCCGCTTCTCCGACCGCGCTACCGGCACAGGCGACCGCTTCAGCCGCAATTTCAGAATAATACACATAGACATAGACAACGCGGAGCTGAACAAGAACGTCTGCTCCGACCTGACCATACAGGGCGACATCAAGGACGCGCTTTTCCGCCTGATACCGATGCTCAGCGAGACCAAGCACCTCGAATGGAACGCGCGCATCGCGGAGCTCCGCGCCGAGGAAAAAGCACTCACCGACTCAGCTCTCACAGCCGCAAAGAAGCTCCACCCCGGCAAGCTTGCGCCGTATGAGATAATCGACACGATAAGCAGGTACACTTCCGAGGGCGACATCATCGCCACCGACGTAGGACAGCATCAGATGTGGACAGCCCAGCGTTTCCCGCTGAAAAAGCCGCGCACCTTCATATCGAGCGGCGGACTCGGCACAATGGGATTCGGCATGGGCGCAGCCATCGGAGCCGCAAAGGCAAACGGCAAACGCGCGGTACTCATCACAGGCGACGGCAGCTTCGGCATGGACCTGAACGAGCTCGCGACGGCTATATCGCAGGAGATAAAGCTCGTAGTGGTGATAATGAACAACGGAGTGCTCGGCATGGTACGCCAGTGGCAGACCGCGCTTTTCGACAAGCGCTACTCGGGGACAACGCTGAACCGCAAGACAGACTTTGTCAAAGTCGCGGAAGCCTTCGGCGCAAAGGGCGGCAGAGCCGCAAACACGGTGGAGCTTGAAAAGCTCACAGCAGAGGCATTCGCATACGAGGGCACCTTCGTCATCGACTGCGCAGTTGACAGCGACGAAGCAGTTTTGCCGATATTCCCGCCAAACGGCAACATCGACGACATTATAACCGGAATAGAATGAGGTGAGAGCATGGTAACAAATCAATATGTAATAGGCGTTATCGTATCGAACGTCTCAGGCGTGCTCTCGCGAGTATCGGGAATGTTCACGCGGCGCGGCTTCAACATCGACTGCCTCACTGTCGGCGAGACCGAATCCGCCGGATTTTCGCGAATAACCGTAGCATTCCGCGGTGACGACGATATCAGGGACAAGATACTCAAGCAGCTCGAAAAGCTCCACGACGTCAAGGAGGTCGAGGTCCTCGACCCGAGCGACACCGTAATACGCGAGCTGCTGCTGATAAAGATAAGGAACACACCCCAGACGCGGCAGGACATAATGACAGCGGTCGAGATATTCCGCTCGAAGATAGTAGACTACTCCCCCACCGCCCTCATCTGCGAGCTCACGGGCGAGACCTCAAAAATAGACGCGTTCATCGAGCTTATGAAGCCCTTCGGCATCATGGAGATGTGCCGCACGGGCATCGTAGCGATAGAGCGCGGAAACAACTGCCT
>DEDQ01000025.1:42706-49717 GCA_002350065.1 Ruminococcus flavefaciens | reverse complement strand
AGGATGATTAAGAATGAAATTCTGGTTTATTACCGGCTCGCAGTTTCTCTACGGAGAGGAAACTCTCAGGCAGGTAGAAGAAGATTCAAAAAAGATCGTTGCAGGCTTAAAGCTCCCCTTCCCTGTTGAGTACAAGCTCACAGTAAAAAAGGAATCGGAGATAGAGAAGATAATCCGTGAAGCCAACTACGACGAGGAATGCGCTGGCATCATCACTTTCTGCCATACATTCTCTCCCTCGAAGATGTGGATAAACGGACTTGCACTTCTCCAGAAGCCGTGGCTCCACTTCCATACTCAGTTCAACGAGGATATCCCCAACGAAGCAATTGATATGGACTATATGAACCTGCACCAGTCCGCTCACGGCGACAGAGAGCACGGCTTTATCGGAGCGCGTCTGCGTATGCCGCGTGCAGTAGTTGCCGGTCACTGGAAGGACGCCGCAGTTCAGGAAAAGATTGCTGAATGGCAGCGTGCGGCAGTCGGAGCGATGTTCAGCAAGAGCCTTAAAATAGTCCGCTTCGGCGATAATATGCGCGAGGTAGCAGTTACCGAGGGCGACAAGATAGAGGCTCAGCTCAGACTCGGCTGGCAGGTCAACACCTTTGCTGTGGGCGACCTCGTCGAGGTAATGAACGCCGTTACCGATGCCGAGATAAACGCTCTCATGAAAGAATACGCCGAGCTTTACGACTACAATAAAGCCGACGAGGACGCTATAAGATATCAGGCGCGCGAGGAGATCGCTATCGAGAAGATACTCGTCCGCGAGGGCGCAAAGGCATTCTCGAACACGTTTCAGGATCTCCACGGAATGCGCCAGCTTCCGGGACTTGCCTCACAGCACCTCATGCACAAGGGCTACGGATTCGGAGCCGAGGGCGACTGGAAAACTGCCGGCATGACTGCCGTTGTAAAGGCTATGTACCCCGACGGCTGCACCTCTTTCATGGAGGACTACACCTATGATTACAAGCACGAGCTCATTCTCGGCTCGCATATGCTTGAGGTTTGCCCCTCTATCGCTGAGGGCAGACCGCGCATAGAAGTCCACCCGCTCGGTATCGGCGGCAAGGAAGCTCCCGCAAGAGTAGTATTCGAGGGCAAAGCCGGCTCGGCAAAGGCGCTCTCGCTCATCGACATCGGCGGCAGACTGCGCCTTATCGCTCAGGACGTTGAATGCGAGAAGCCGTTCCAGTCGATGCCGAATCTCCCCGTAGCGAGAACTATGTGGAAGCCTGCTCCCTCATTCCTCGAGGGTCTCGAGTGCTGGATAATCGCAGGCGGAGCGCATCACACCGTGCTCTCATACGATATCACTGACGAGACCGTAAGAGACTTCGCACGCATCATGGGCATCGAGCTCGTTGTCATCAACAAGGATACCACCAAGAACAGCCTCGAGCGCGATGTTATGATAGGAGATATCATCTATGGACGTTAAACAGCTTAAAGAGCGCGTTCTAAAAGCAAATCTCATGCTCCCGAAATACGGGCTCGTGACCTTTACATGGGGCAACGTCAGCGAATACGACCGCGAAACAGGTCTTATCGCGATAAAGCCCAGCGGAGTCGAATACGACTCCATGACTGCGGACGACATCGTCGTTCTCACTCTTAACGGTGAAAAGGTGGAGGGCGAGCTTTCTCCCTCAAGTGATACTCCCACCCACCTTGAAATATACAGAAACTTTGACGGCGTATGCGGAGTAGTGCATACTCACAGCAGGTATGCTACATCGTTCGCACAGGCTTGTATGGGGATACCCCCGCTCGGTACCACTCACGGAGATTACTTCTACGGCGAGATACCCTGCACCCGCGAGATGACCGATAAGGAAGTCAGCGGCGAGTACGAGCTTGAGACCGGAAAGGTCATCGTTGAATGCTGCCCCGGGTATCAGAATATCCCTGCTGTGCTCGTGGCGAATCACGGACCCTTCGTATGGGGCAAGGACTGCATGGAAGCTGTCCACAATTCGGTAGTTCTCGAAGAGCTTTCCGCAATGGCGTGGATAACCAAGACCCTGAACCCCGATACCGGCAATATGCCGCAAAGACTTCTTGACAAGCACTTCTTCCGCAAGCACGGCGCAAACGCCTACTACGGACAGAAAAAGTAATCACTAACCAAGACAAATTCCCTTCCCAAAAAAGGATTTCCCTCCCTAAAAGAAAACCTCCCGGTATGCACCGAGGAGGTCTTCTTTTTGCATGAATGTATGCTATTCCGTTTTCATGGCTTTCTCAGCCGCTTCAAGGAGCTTTTTATTCCCCATGTTCACAGTGCCGAAGCTCTTGATGCAGCATATCACCCTGCCGCATTTGTTCATAGCTTCAAGTGCGAGCTCAACGCTCGCGCTGCTTACAGGCTCGAAGGCTTTCTCGGTAATGAGCACGGACGCGAGCGCTTTCGCCGTCGGATACTCGATATCGTTCTCGTGTATCACTCCCGCGGCAAAGGGTATGCCCTGACGCTGAAGGCTCCGGTAGGTATCAATGCCGCTTCCGCCTCCGCCGATGACGAATACCTGCGGCTCGCCGGTGATCTTCTGCGGCTCGGCAGTTCCGAACATGGGCAGGAAGGTACCTCCGGTCATACCGTAGAGACGGCTGATGTAGTCTCCGGAGAATATCTCTCCGGGAGTGCCTTTCCGGTCAGCTCTGCCGTCCCTGACGCAGAGTATCATATCTGAAAAGCGCTGAGCGAGGTCGAGCTCGTGAAGAGTCTGCACAACGGCGATGTTCCTGCTGCGGACGAGCTCCCTCAGCAGCTCAAGCAGCCGGAGCTTGTTGTTGATATCGAGAAAGGAGGTCGGCTCGTCAAGGATAAGCACCTGCGGCTCCTGAGCGACAGCTCTCGCGAGCAATACGGTCTGACGCTGACCGTCGCTGATACAGCGGATATCCGTATCGGCGAGGTGAGAAATCCCGGTGAGCTCCATAGCCTCGCGGACTATCTTCCTGTCGCTGTCGTAGAGGATACCCAGCAAGCCGGTATAGGGATAACGCCCCGTAGAAACGACGTCCGCGCAGGTCATTTTTTCCGCAGTGATACGCTCGGTAAGGCATACAGAAAGGGTCTGAGCGGCTTCGTGAGAGCTCAGCAGCGAAATATCGGTATCGTTTATGCTCACGCTGCCCGCAATAGC
The DNA here is from genome assembly GCA_002350065.1 of Ruminococcus flavefaciens. Taxonomy (GTDB): domain Bacteria; phylum Bacillota; class Clostridia; order Oscillospirales; family Ruminococcaceae; genus Ruminococcus; species Ruminococcus flavefaciens_N. Next base: position 46,562 of record DEDQ01000025.1, on the reverse strand, counting down.
CGGAAGCTGCGCCGCGATGGTTTTCAGTATCGTGGATTTTCCCGCGCCGTTCGGTCCGATGATAGTAAGTATCTCTCCCGCGCGGACTTCAAATCCAAGACCGCTCACGACTACCTTTTTTCCGTAGCCGACAGACAGCTCCTTCGAGCTGATAGCTGCTCCGCCCATTCAGACACTTCCTTTCATGTTCCTGCGGCTGAGCATCGCTGCTATGACCACGGGAGCGCCGAAAACGGCAGTAATAGTGCTTATGCTCAGCTCCACCGGAGCAAAAAGCATTCTTGCGATAAGGTCGCATACCAGACAGAATACAGCTCCGCCTATGAATGAAGCGGGAATGATAACTATCGGCTTTGCAGTTCCGAATGCAGTTTTCACGAGATGCGGAACGGCTATGCCCACGAATGAGACAGGTCCCGCAAAAGCCGTGACGCAGGCTGAAAGTATGCTTGAAAGCAGTATCAGCGCGAGCCGGAAGGCTCTGAGCTCGACGCCCATATTCTTAGCGTAGCTCTCGCCGAGCTGATACGCGCTCATCGGCTTTGAGAGCATGAATGCGGCGGAAACTGCTGCTCCCACAACGACAGCGATAACTCTCACGTCCCTCATGCTTATGCCGGAAAAGCTTCCCATTGACCAGTTGTGGAGGTTCACGATGTTCGCGTCGTCCGCAAAGGTAACTGTCAGCTCCGTGAGCGCGGAGCAGATATACCCTATCATGACGCCCGCAACTATGAGCTGTGCCATGTTTTTCACCTTGCCCGAAAGGAGCAGTATCGCTCCCATTGAGAGCAGCGAGCCGGCAAATGCAGCTCCTATCATCGAGGCGGAGCTCATCATTATGCCGTGCTGCATGGTCAACATCATCGCGAGAGCTACGGTCAGCTTTGCTCCCGAGGATATGCCGAGGACGTAAGGTCCGGCTATGGGATTGCTGAAGAAGCTTTGCAGCAGAAATCCCGACACTGAAAGAGCTCCGCCGAGAAGCGCCGCGGAAACAACTCTCGGGAGGCGGATATCGTTCACGATAGTCCGCGCCGAGCTGTCGGTATTGCTTCCGGTAAAAACTCCGATAACGTCGGGAACGGTCAGCTTCGTAGTACCGCTGACAAGCCCTGCTGCGGCAAAAACTGCGGCAAGAGATATGAGCGCGGCAAAGCATACCGTCCAGCGAAGAGTTCTTTTTCGGCTCATAGTATCACCTCATTCAAGCCTGTGGAGATAGGTCAGCTCGTCGGGAGCGCTGCCGGTGAAAACGGAGTTGAGGTCGCATATCATATCCGCCGCACCTGTGCTCTGCTGGAACATATTCTGTCCCGTACACCACACATCGCCCGACTTCACGGCTTTGAAATCCGCGAGAACTCCGCATTTGCCGACAAGCTGGTCAATGCTTCCGAGCTCGCCGTCAATGGTGCTGTTGTAGATGAGGATATCCGCGTCACGCGCGATATCGTAGAAGGTCTCGGTCTGGATATTCATCGTCGAGAGCGCATTATCGTCCACGCTCAGGTCGTCCGCCGTGAAGATATAGCGTCCGCCCGCGAGCTCTATCATCTTCGAGACGTAGTCGCCGGGCTTGCGGATACTGAAATAGCCGTTGGACGTGATATAGAAGAAAGCGGCAGTCTTTCGCTCATTCTCGGGGATATCGGCAACCGAGAGCTCCTCGAACGCCTTTGTTTTCTCGTCGAAGAGCTTCTCCGCGGCTTTATGGTCTCCGGTTATGAGCCCGTACAGCTTTATCCATTCCATGCGTCCGAGCGGGTGAGCTTCATAGCTCGAGCGCTCGACAAGCACCGGTATACCGAAGGCTTCAAGCTGCTCCTTTACCTCGGGGGAGTGGTATATCATGGTCGATTCGACTGCAAGTCCGCATTTTTCCGCAACGAGGGTCTCGTAGTCGGGAGCGCTGTATTTGCCGATGTATTCGATATCTCCGGATTCGGCTGCCTCACGTATATCCGGCAGGCTCCAGCCGCTTGCGGCAGTTGAGGTCATTTTCACATCTCCGAGCCTGCCGATGCCGTCAAAGAGGTCCATAGCCGAGCTCGCGGCAACGTAGATATTCTCGACCGGCTGCTTTATGACGGTCATGCCGGAGGTATCCTCCGGCACGCTGACATTCTCCGGCACGATGAGGAACTTCTCGTCCGCGATATCAACTACCGAGCAGCCGTTTTCGCAGAAGTCAACACTGAACTGCTGAGCGTATTTCAGCTCCATGCTGCCGGTGATATCGAGTCCGGCTTTCTGCTCCTGCTTTCCGCAGCCGGTAACAAGGAGCAGCGCGGCTGCTACAGGTATCAGACGTTTCATTTCTTTATCGTTGAGGAATCGAAGTAAAGCGTGTAATCTATCATGTGGGGCTCGCTCATCGCCGTAGTCTCAGCCTTAACGGGCATTCTGTAATCAAAGCCGGTAACGGGTATCTCGAAAACCGAGTGCCCGTCGATCATCTCGGGAGCATATTCAAGATATGCAGCCTCCATTTTATCGTACTTGTCGCTGCTCCACTTTATCTCGGCAGTCGCCTTGCCGCCCTTGACAGTCAGCTTCGCCGGAGACTCAACAGAAGCCTTGCCCGAGCCGCCCTCGAGCTTTACCTCGACTGTGTACTCGCCGTCCTCGAGCTTGAGGGAAGCAGCAGTTGCATATCTCGGCTCCTTGAACGCTGTATCGGGGAGCGAATCCGCGCGGAATACGAGAGTTCGTCCGTACCATTCCTGCTTCTTTGCGCTGAGAGCCGCACACTGTATCTCCTTGTCGAGAGCCTCTACCGGCACATTGAATACCGACTGTCCTGCCTCGTTTTCAGTGTAGGTGATACGTCCCTCCTCGCCGGAAGCGTTTGCCTCGTCCTCGGTGCCCATGAAGAGAGCGTCGTAGGACTTGCTGTCGATGATGATATCAGCGTTCATGCTTTCCCCGTCAGCGTGGAGGATACATTTTGCGATTTTGAACATGGAAGAGCTCGAATCCACATTCACCATGTAGTTTCCGATGTTGAGAGCCTCAGCCTTCACCTCGGTCATGCCCTCGTAGCCGACCTCATTCTGCGGAGCTGTAGCGTGCTCTGCAGATGGCTCTGTCGTATCGGAGACGGAAGCCTCGGTGCTTTCCTCTGCTGTAGTCTCAACAGTCGCGGACTGAGTTGTGCTCTGCTCCGAGCCGGAGCTTTCCGAGCTGCATGAAGCGAGCGCGAGAGCAGTCAAGAGCGATAATGCGATAATAGTCTTTTTCATATTCATTCTCCCTGATAAAATTTGCGGGCGTACACTGTGCGCCCGCATATCAAAAATCACTTAACGGAATCAATAGCCTTCTGAGCGTGTTCAACGTAGAGCTTTCTTATTTCCTCGTTTTCGCCGAGACCTCTGATAAGGCATTCAACATCGTATCCCTCATTGAGGAATGCGGTCTTCCATGAATCCTCGTCGTCGCCAGCCATATCGTTGTTTGCGTGGTCTCCGGCAACTACCATGAGGGGTTCGAGAACTACCTTTTCATACTTTCCTGCCTTTACCTTTTCGAGTACGTCTTCGAGCGAGGGCTCAGCCTCAACGGTGCCTACGAAATAGTTTGTATGTCCGTCATCAGTGAGCATATCCTGCATCTTTGCGTAAACGCTGTTGGAAGCGGCTTCCGTGCCGTGACCCATGAAGCAGATAGCAGTCTTGCCGTCATCGTAGTCCTTAGTCCAGTCAACGATAGCATTCTCAACGCGCTTGAAGTCGTCATCGCTCGTGAGGAGCGGCTCGCCGAATACTACCTTGTCGAATGAATCGGAGTAGCTTCCCACCTTATTGTAAAGCTCGTCGTACTCGAGACCGTTCATGAGGTGAGTAGGCTGTAC
>DEDQ01000025.1:34804-42621 GCA_002350065.1 Ruminococcus flavefaciens | reverse complement strand
ATGTTTGCAGTAAATCCGCGGCGTACTGAATAATCGGGGAACGCCTTTTCAAGGTCTCCCTCAATAGCGCCGATAGTAAGACGACGGCTGTCGTTGAAGCTTGTACCGAAGCTGAGAACGAGGAGCTCGTTATCGCCGATATTGTCCTCGTTGCGTATCTTATCGAGCTTTGCATCGCCCGTGTCGTAGTTTTCTTCGTCTTCCTCCTCAGCCTCAGTTGCTTCGGAAGCGCCTGTAGTATCCTCAGCAGTCGTGTCCTCAGTTGAAGCAGTTGTCTCAGCCTTTGAAGACGAGCTGTCAGATGTCTCTGTTCCGCCGCATGATGTGAAAGCAGCTGTCATGCAGGCTAATCCCATTAATAATGCTATTGTTCTTTTCATGATGATCTTCCTTTCATAGAAAGGCATGACCGCATAACTAAAAAACCTCTGCGCAGGCAGAGGACATTGCAAACAGACTCTCCGCTGAGAGCCTGAAAAACAGTACGATCAATACCTCGTGACCCTGACCTTCCGGTCATGTACCAACAAAACGGCAGGTTTCCTGACTTATGCATCATCGCGGTATACAGCCTTCCCGATCGCTCAGTGACATCATCGTATACAGCTCCGCAATCACAGTGACGAGATCGTGCAGGCACTTCACCTGCTTCCCTTTTACCTTTCACGCGTTAACGCTGAAAGCACCGTTTGCTTTATTAAAACTTATTGTTCATGAACATATGATATTATAGCAGATAAAGCCGAAAAATGCAAGCATTCCGTTTCTTTTTATACGTTCGATACAACCTCGCTTCACTTTTTGAAGCCTTTTTTGTCGTCAAGCATATAAAGCAGGGCATTGCATATCGCCGCCGCGATGCTGCTTCCGCCCTTGCGACCGCGGGCGACGATGCACGGGACTCCCGAGGCAATGAGCATTTCCTTCGACTGCACGACGTTCACGAATCCGACAGGAGCACCGATAACGAGCTCGGGAACGAAATCTCCCGCGGAGATATGCTCGCAGAGCCGCACAAGCGCCGTCGGAGCATTCCCGACCGCGTATATCACCGGCTTGCCGAGCTTCGCGGCTTTATCGGCTGATGCCGCCGCTCTTGTTGTGCCGTTGAGCTTCGCGGCTTCCGCTATGTCCGCGTCAGCCATGAAGCACATACACTCGCAGCCGTGACGCGCAAGTGCAGCCTTGTTTATGCCGGCTTTAGCCATGTTCGTATCGGTCACGATGACCGCTCCCCTGTCGAGGACTTCAAGCGCTCTGCCGATGATACCCTCCGAAAACCACAGATTCTCCGCGTAGTCGAAATCCGCGGAGGTGTGTATCGCACGAATGACAACGGGCTTAATATCTGCCGGTATATCGGCTTCGAGCTCGCTTTCTATTATCTCAAAGCTGCGCCTTTCTATCTCAGACGGCAGCACATATTCAAGCTTCATACGCCCTCCTCAATGATACGGTAAATGAGTTCCATATCGAGTTCCTTCCTCACGTTCTCAGCGAGCAGGTCAAGCTGAGAATCCCTGTATTTCCGCCTGTCGACGGCTTCTCCGGTGAAGGTCAGCCCTCTGCGTCCGTAAAGAGCCCGCACAAGCCTGCCGGAAACATCGGCGCTGTCGAAAATGCCGTGTACATAGCAGCCGGCGGCATTGCCGCTGAAACAGCCTCCGCAGTCGGTGAGCTCCGCTCCCGCATTCTCCGTCACGCCCATATGCACCTCGTAGCCGCAGAACTCTGCACCTGACAGACACGAGAAAAATCCCTGTATATCGTGGAATCTTCCGCTCACCTGAGCCTGCCGCTTATCGGTGCTGAAAACGGTATCGCAGCCGAGCAGACCAAGTCCGCGGACTGAACCTCCGCATTCGCTGCCGTGCGGGTCAGAGATAGTCCTGCCCATTATCTGATAGCCGCCGCAGATGCCGAATACCGGGATATCGGCTCTGTTGCAGTGTTTCACGGCATCTGCAAGTCCTGTTTTTTCGAGCCATTCCATGTCCGCGACAGTGCTTTTCGTGCCGGGGATAATTATCATGTCGGGACTTCCGAGCTCGTCCGCCATCGTGATATACCTCACGGAAACGCCCTCAAACTGACCGAAAACGTCAAGGTCGGTGAAGTTCGATATCTTCGGCAGACGTATCACGGCAATGTCGATAAGTCCCCGCGAGCCCTTCATATCGAGCTTTTCCGAGAGGCTGTCCTCGTCCTCGATATCGCAGGTGATATGTGAAACGACTCCCGCGACCGTCTTGCCGGAGCGCTCCTCAAGAATGTCGATACCGTCCTGAAACAGCGAAATATCGCCGCGGAACTTGTTCACTACCAGTCCTTTCACAAGCTCGCGCTCGTCGTCTTCAAGGAGCTGCAATGTACCGATGAGCTGAGCGAAAATGCCGCCGCGGTCAATGTCTCCGACGAGCAGAACAGGCGATTTCACGAGCTTTGCGAGTCCCATGTTGACGATGTCGTCCGCTTTGAGATTCAGCTCGACGGGGCTCCCCGCCCCCTCGATAACGATGATATCGTGCTCAGCAGCGAGAGCGCTGTACGCCGCCATAATGTCGGGGATAAGCTCCTTTTTCCGGCGAAAATACTCCGCCGCACGCATATTTCCGCGCACCTGACCGTTGACGATGACCTGCGAGCCGACGTCCGTAGTCGGTTTCAGAAGTATCGGATTCATCAGCGCGGACGGTTCAAGTCCGGCGGCTTCCGCCTGCAAAGCCTGAGCCCTGCCTATCTCGGCGCCGTCGGGAGTTATGAACGAATTCAGCGCCATGTTCTGCGATTTGAACGGCGCGGCAGAGTAGCCGTCCTGTCTGAGGATACGGCAAAGAGCCGCCGTGAGGAAGCTCTTTCCCACGTTCGACATCGTGCCTTGCAGCATTATATTTTTAGCCATAAATGCACCTCCTCAGAGCGGAAACAAGCCTGATATTTTCCTCGCGGGTCCGGACTGCGACACGGTAAAAGCCGTCGGAAAGTCCGCTGAAATTACTGCAATCACGAATCAGGATACCTTCCGCGAGCATTTTTTCCGCAAGTCCGGTACTGCTCCTGAACAGCAGGAAATTCGCCGCCGACGGAAAGACCTCTGCCCCGAGCGAGCGCAGCTCCGCCGAGAGGAACTCCCTCTCTGCCGCGACGAATGAGACTGTCCGGCGGACGTAGTCCTCCTCGCCGAGCGCGGCAAGTCCCGCGCTCTGAGCGAAGCTCGAAACGCTCCAGAACTGACCCGTGCCGCGCACGCGCTCCGCGAGGTCTGAACTGCCGAAAACGGCGTATCCAAGCCTTATCCCCGGCATCGCATAAAGCTTTGTGAACGCATCTATGACTATGCATTTTTCTCCGAGAAAGCTCCTGAGACTGTATTTTCCGCCGTCCTCAGCGAATCCGAGAAAGCACTCGTCGCACACGAGAACGATGCCGTTCTCATCGCAAGCGTGAGCGATATCCCGCAGTATTTCGGGCTGTATCAGCCGTCCCGCCGGATTGTTCGGAGTGCAGAGAAAGCAGATGTCAAAGGACGAGTCAAGCCTCGCGGCGAGATTTCCGGTCACAGCGAAGCCGCTCTCCTCGGCGAGAAAATGCTCGCAGACCTCGCAGCCGCATTCCCGCAGAGCGCGGCTGTACTCGCTGAAAGCCGGAGCGCAGACCAGCGCCTTTTCCGGCTTCTGAGCGTGAACGATACGAAAAATGAGGTCGTCCGCGCCGCTGCCGCAGACTATGTTTGCGGCGGGGATATGCTCGTGTCCGGCAAGCCTTTTCCGGAGCTCCGTACAGTACGGGTCGGGGTATTTTTCAACGTCGGGGATACTGTTCCTGAGCATCTCCTTCACGCTCTCAGGCGCTCCGAGAGGGTTGATATTCGCCGAAAAATCGAGGATATTTTCAATGCGGGAGATGTTCCCGCCGTGCTGCATTATCATATCAGACCTCCCAGAATAACGCACCGCAGAGCCGCCGCAATGACCAGCATCATCACCGAAGCGCCGTACATCAGACGGTTCGCGCGGCGTATGTCGCCGGATTCTATCGGGCGGTCGTCGTCGCCGATATACGGCTTTTTGTGGAGCTTTCCAAAGTACCACGCATCGCCCGCGAGCCGGACGTGCAGTGCTCCGGCGCAGGCAGATTCGGTCTGCGCGGAGTTCGGACTCGCGTGCTTTCTGCGGTCGCGTCTCCAGATGCGGAGAGCTCCGCGCCTGTCAAGTCCGAGAACGGGAGCAGCCGCTGCCATGAGAAGAGCCGTCAGCCGCGACGGAATGAAATTCAGAACGTCATCGAGCTTCGCCGCAAACCAGCCTATATCGGCGTATTTCTCGTTTTTGTAGCCTATCATGGAGTCCATTGTGTTCACGGATTTATAGAAAAAAGCTCCCACAGCGCCGCCAAGTCCCATATAAAAAAGCGGAGCCGTCACGCCGTCGGAGGTATTCTCCGCGACAGTTTCAACAGCCGCGCGGATAATCCCGTCACGGTCAAGAACAGCCGTATCGCGTCCGACTATCATCGAGACCGCCCTGCGAGCCTCCTCAATATCGCCGGATTCAGCCGCGCGGCAGACCTTCATGCTCTCCCTGCAAAGGCACCTCGCCGCGAGCATATAACAGCAGAGCACCGACTCCGCCACAGCGCCGAGCACGATGTTCACGCGGTAGCACACGAACAGCAAAGCGAGCGGCAGAGCCGTCGAAACGGCGATAACAGTCAGCGCAAGGAGCGCACCGCCGAGCCGCAGGTTCTTAAAGCGCCTCCGGACAGCCTTTTCAAGTCCGGCGATGAGCCTGCCGATAAGCCTTATCGGGTGAGGTATATTGTACGGGTCGCCGATGACAGAATCGAGGATAAATCCCGATATCAAGGGCAATGCGGGTATAAGATATTTCATAGTTTCTCCGTGATGTGAAGTTCCGAGCCGTTCCATTCGCAGATGTATCCGCAGCCGTTTTCGCAGTGCCAGCCGAAGTAGTCTCTGCGCGGAACAGCGTATTTTTCGAGTATTGACATTATCGTTCCGCCGTGAACGACAAACGCGAGCGACTGCGAAGCGCCGTATCGGCTGACGAGCCTCTCAAATGCGGAAGTGCAGCGCTCGCGGAAATCCTGCGGTGATTCGCCGTTCGGGAAAGGCAGAGCGCCGCCGCTGTCTATCCACCTCTGATAGTCGGCATTTCCTGAAAGCCCGGCGTAATTCCTGCCCTCGAAATCACCGAATCCGCACTCGCGCAGGTCGCTGTCCGTGATGATATCCTGTCGCGGGAAGATGAGCTCCGCGGTCTGTAAGCAGCGCTTCATCGGACTGCAAACAAGCACCTCGCACCGCGGATACGTCCTCATTTTCAGGTGTGCGATGCCCTCGCCGCAGAGCGGCTCGTCGGTCGAACCGATGTATCGCTTTTCGAGATTTCCGGCGGTGAGCCCGTGACGAATGAACACTGCCCTCATTCGCGCTCGCCCTTGATAAATGCCGGTATACCGCAGACTACGCGTATCACCTTTTCCGAGTGCGAAGCAATTATACAGCCGCAGCGTCCAACGTTTTCACGCCACAGGCGCTCGCTCTTTTCCATGGGAACTATCCCGCAGCCTATCTCGTCGATGATGATGACAGCGTCCGGCGAGCGGCGGCAGAGCTCCTCGGTAAAGCGTGTGCAGTCGGCTCCGAGCCGGCGGACGAGCTCGTGATAGCTGCTGATGCAGCGAGCCGTGCTGAGACTCGCGATATCGCAGCTCCTACCGTCGGCGATGTCCTCGGGAGCAATGCCGAATTCCCGCGTAACATAGGCAGTTTTGCCCTGATATGCTCCTCCTGTTATCATGACCATAGCTGAACTGTCCTTTCCGAGAGAATTATCGCCGCGAGCATGACTATCTCGCACATTTGCAGGAACCAGCCGCAGAGGTCGCCGGTTATCCCGCCAAAATCGCGGTATGCCGCGTGTCTGTGCCATATGAGGACGAGCAGCGCAGCCGCCACAGCAGAAGCTCCCTGCACAGGCGATAAAGCGACTGCTGCCGCCGCTCCTGAGACTGCGAAAAACAGCGTCATAGCGGCAGTTATGTTCCTGTGCGCGGGACGTACAAAGCTTTGCAGTGTGCCGGTGCTTTTCGCGGATCTGAACGTCAGCGCCGACAGTCCGCTGAGGGCGCGTGAGAGCACGTATCCGCATGATATAACGGCGGCATTGCGCATCGAATCGACCTGCGAAAACAGGGCTGTCTGAACGATGAGGTAAAGGCAGAGCTTCATCGCCGCAAACGAGCCGATATGCGGGTCGGACATTATCTCAAGGCGCTTTTCCCTGTCGGCATAGGAAGCCCTCGCATCACAGACGTCGCAGAAGCCGTCGAGGTGAATGCCGCCGGTCACGAGCACGGGAATGAAAACCGCTCCCGCCGCGAAAACAAGCTGCCCGAGCCCGAGCTTGCCGCAGCCGAGCCGCCATAGCATGAGAAGTCCGCCGATAACGGCTCCGACGAGGGGGAAAAATCCCAGCGCATAGCGGCGGTTTTCCTCCTTCCATTCCACCTTCGGAGCGGGTATCCGCGAGTACATCAGGAACGCCGAAAACAGTGACCTCAGCATGGCATTTCTCCTTTCAGCACGACCGGGATACCGTAAACGCACTCGATGACATTGTCGGCGTATCCGGCTATTTTACGGTTTATTTCACCCATTACGCGAATGTACTCAGCCGTTCCCGCGGAGTAGCTGATACCGTCGCTGCCGACCTGATTCGTGACTATCACAAGCTCCGCGGCGCGCTCGGAAAGCTGCTTTATCCCCTCGGCTATCTTGTCCGCGGGAGCAGCTATTTCGCCGCCTGAAAACATCTCGTTGGCGCAGAGATTCCCCACACATTCGAGCAGCACCGCACACTCGCCGGACAGCGATATCTCGTGGATATCCGTGTATTTCTCGATAGTCTCAAAGCCCTTTCCGGCGCGCATTTTCCTGTGGCGCTCAATGGCTTCAAAAGCGTCAGAGCCGAACGGCTGCATCGTCGCGATGTATATCTTCCTGCCGGAAAACCCGTCGAGTATACGCTCGGCAAAGCTCGATTTACCGCACTTTGAGCCGCCTGTTACGAGAGTTGTCATTTCAGCTCCACATACCTTTCTATATTCGTTTCGTCAAACCTGTGGGAGTTATTATACAGCGCGAGCGCCCCGTCGAGGAGCGCCACAAGCAGCGCTCCGCCCGTGCCCTCGCCGAGCCGCAGCCCCGCATTTATGGGAGCTTTCAGCCCGCAGAAGCCGAGAAGTCCCTCGCCGGCAGGCTCTCCCGAGCAGTGGCTCGCGAGCATGAACTCCGCGCACAGTGGCTCGACCGCGCAGGCGACAGCCGCCGCAGCAGCCGATATCACGCCGTCTATCACAACTGGGACGCGGTAGTGAGCTCCGCCGAGAAAAAGTCCCGTCATTGCGGCTATCTCAGCTCCGCCGATTTTTTGCAGCAGCTCTATCGGCTCGTCGGGAGATGGAGCGTTGACCTCAACAGCGCGGCGGACGGCGTCTGTTTTTTTCCGCAGTCCCTCAGCCGTGAGCCCCGCTCCCCTGCCGGTGACCTTTTCCGGCGGAAGTCCGCACAGCACCGACGCTATCGCGGCGGCGGAGGTCGTGTTGCCGATGCCCATTTCTCCCGATATTATGAGCTTCGTGCCGGATTTCTTCAGGTCGCGAACCGTGTCCAGTCCGGCAATCAGAGCCTTTTCAGTTTCGGCGGCAGTCATGGCATTTCCGGCGGCGATGTTTCCCGTCCCGTAAACGGCTTTGCGGCGAATCAGCCCGTCGCATTCCACATCGCGCGCGAT
>DEDQ01000025.1:27280-34698 GCA_002350065.1 Ruminococcus flavefaciens | reverse complement strand
GACGACGCCGTGGTCTCCGCACATCACAACAGCCGTGCGCACCGAGATATCGACGTCGGGAGTTCCCTGAACGGCGGCAGTTTTCTGCACCATTTCCTCGAGCATACCGAAGCTCCCGAGCGGCTTTGCGATGCCGTTCCAGCGCTCCCTTGCCGCCTGATACGCAGCCATATCCGGCGGCGAGATGTGTTTTATCCTATCCATTATTTTCTCCGAAGCTGATACATTTTCTCACGAAATTCTCCGCAAGCTTAATATCTGAATAAAAATTTATATGCGGGAATCCCGCGTAAAGAGTTTCCCTCGCATGACAGCATTTCCACGTTCTTCCGTCAGCCTTTTCAGCTGTAAAGTCCTCTCCGCAGCTTGTGCTGTCCCAGCAGTGGAACTCGTGCGCACGTATCCTTTCGCCGCTTCTGCAAAGGAGCGAATCACGCTTTGCAGTCATGGTGATATAGCCGAATCTTTGCAGTCTGTCGGTCGGGAAAGCCCTCCCGCCGAGCACTCCTGCCATGGGGTAAGAAGTGCCGCTTTTATCGGTGAGCTCATCGTGCAGGTACATGAATCCGCCGCATTCGGCAATGGTCGGCATACCGCTCTCCACGCATTTTTTCACGCTTTCGAGCATCGACCTGTTCGCGGACAGGCGCTCAGCCCAGAGCTCGGGATAGCCTCCGCAGAGTATGAGCCCGTCCGCATCGGGAACGGAAATGTCGCTCAGCGGCGAGAAAAACCTGACGGTGCAGCCCATTTTTTCAAGCAGGTCGATATTTTCCTGATAGATGAAGCAGAACGACTCGTCACGCGCGACTGCAATGACCGGAGCATCAGAGAATGCCGATATTTCAGGCTTTTTATGCTCCGGAAGCTCAACGTCGCAGGAGCTTATGAGCTTGTCGAGGAGGATATGCTTTTCCGCAAGCTCGCCGAGCCTTTCGAGCTTTGTCCGGATATCCGCTATCTCGCCGGCGGTGACGAGTCCGAGGTGACGTCTCTCAATGCTGATGCCGCTCTGCGGCAGAAAGCCGAAATATCCGGTCTCGAGCTCATCGCAGAGGCGCTGTGCGAGCGGGACAAGCCTCTCGGGGAGGCGGTCGAAAATGAAGCCCGCTATCCGGTTCGGACGGTAGTGCAGGAATCCGCTCATTACCGCGCCTATCGAGTCGCTCATGCCCTTGCAGTCGATGACGACAGCTGCCGGAGTTTCTGTCATCTCCGAGAGCGAATACGCGCTCCCGCACGAGCCGTCATAGAATCCCATAACGCCCTCAATTACCGAAATATCGGCGCTGCTCCCGTACTCGTCAAGCAGGCTCAGGAGCGTATCCCTGCTGAAGAAAAAGCTGTCGAGATTGTGCGAGCTCACGCCGATGACCTTTCTGTGGAACATCGGGTCGATGTAGTCGGGTCCGCACTTGAAGGCAGCGGCACCGAGTCCGCGCCTTTTCAGAGCCGCGAGCACCGCGCAGGTGACGGTCGTTTTTCCGCAGCCGCTTTTGGTTCCGCCGATGATGATACGTCTCATTTTAGCCTCCCGCTGATGATGAATACCGGATTCTGCGCCTGCAGCATCGTATGATCGCCGACCTTTTTCGTCCGCGTGACTGCCGCCTGCACTACCTCCGGAGCGCTCCCGTACCGCTCAAAGCAGCTTACCGCCTCGTGCAGGGTTTCAAGCGAGACCGCCGTCACGACGATATCAGCAGCAGGAGACTTCGCGCGGACGCAGTCGAAAACAGCCGCCATATTCCCCGATGTTCCGCCGATAAAGACCTTGTCCGGCGCGGGAGCTCCCGCTAAAATGCCGGGACATTCGCCCTCCGCGGCAGTGATGTTGTCGCAGCCGAAGATATGCGCATTTTTATCCGTGAGCGCGGCGGCTTCCGGCTTTTTGTCGAATGCGAGCACCTGCCCGTCCGGACACCGGAAAGCCGCCTCGACCGATACAGAGCCCGTTCCGCAGCCGATGTCCCACACCACGGAATCAGCGCATATATTCAGCTTTGAAACGGCTATACAGCGCACTTCCGACTTGGTCATGGGTATCTCGCCGCGCGTGAACTCGTCATCGCCTATCGCGGACGGGATATGCCGGAGATACGCGCGGTTTTCCACTATCATCACCGCGAGCCCGACGATATCAGTCCCCGCAAGACCGCTCGCCGTTCCGCTGAGGATACGCTCATTTTCTGAGCCGAGGTCAGCTCCGATATGGACGGTCACATCAGGCAGTCCGAAGCTGCAAAGCCGCTCGCAGACCGCAGAAGCGCTCGTCCCGCCGCCGAGCAGGAAGAAGCAGCGCTCGTTCATTCTGACATTCACCGCGATATTCGCGGCTCTGCCGTGAAGAGACACGAACTGCATATTTTCGTAGGAGATACCCAGTCTGCCGCAAAAATAAACAGCCGACGATATCCCCGGGAAAACGCTGATATCGTGCTCCTTCAGCAGCGGCAGGAGCTTCTTTGCCCCGCTGAAAAATCCGCAGTCGCCGGACATCAGGACTGCCGCGGTACCACAGCTGCATTCGCGTATTTTCCTGGCAATTTCAGCCGGCTTATAGCTGATGAAAAGCTCCTTCCCCGACTGCATGAACGGCTCGAGCATACGCTCTGCGCCGATGAGGATATCAGCCGATATCACGGCGTTTTCAGCCTCTTTCGTGAGGGTATCCCTGCCGTCCATACCTGTTCCGACTATGCAGACCTTCATTTTCCACGCTCCCTTTCAATGATTCTTATCAGCTCGCCGAATCCGAATCCGCTCTCAGCCGGACGAGCAAGAGTGATGAGCTCAGCGCCGCAAATCCGCGCAGCTTCGGCTTTTTCCGGGTATCCGCCTGCCGCGCCGCTCTCCTTGGTGAGGAGGAGCTTCGCGCCGCTTTTCCTGAGCTGCTCCACGTTCTGCCCAGTCGTGAACGGACCCTGCTCCTGCACTATTTTTGCCGTATCATAGCCAAGCTCGCGGCACTGCGAGAGTATCTCCGCGCCCGGCAGGACCCTCACCCATATGCGCTCACGGAAGTTCCTAACGCCCGTCAGCGCCGGAAGCGACTTGCTCCCGAGAGTGCTGAATATGACGCCGTCCGAGGCGTTGAGGAGGGCGATGAGCTCCTCCATATCCGCGGCAGTTTTTCCGCATGAGACCGAGCTCTTCCGGACAAGCCTGAACCGCCGGACTCCCGCATTTTCACACGCGAGCTTAATATTTTCTGTCGCCTCGACCGCATACGGGTGTGTAGCGTCCACAACTGCCGAATAACCGGCGCTCACGAGGACTTTCATCTGCTCAGCGTCAAGCCGTCCGCAGAGGATATCCACTCCGGCGGGGAGCAGCGAAGCTCCGTACTCAGTCGCGACCGAAACATCGGCGTTTATGCCGTTTTCAGCGCAGTATTCCGCAAGCTGACGTCCCTCGGTAGTGCCTCCGAAAATGAGCAGCTTAAACATCGCGGTAGCCCCTCGGAGTGACCATTTTCCCGTTTATGAGCTTCGTGTCGGAATTGCCGATGTAGACGGTCGTGAACATATCCACGGCAGTTTCGCGGAGCTCCGCAAGCGTGAGGACGCGGCTCTCCTGACCGTCGCGCCCGATGTTCCGCACATATCCGCAGACCGTATCTCCCGAGCGGTGCTCAAGCACGATATCGCAGGCTCTTTGCAGGTAGTCCGCGCGGCTCTTGGAGGACGGATTATAGAGCACTATCGCCATGTCGCACTCCGCGGCGCATTGAAGTCTCTTTCGTATCTTTTCCGCGGGAGTGAGCAGGTCGGAAAGGCTGATGACCGCGAAATCGGTCGTCAGCGGTGAGCCGAGCAGAGCTCCGCCGCTGAATGCGGCTGTAACTCCGGGAATGACCTCAATTTCAGCGGCAGGATAGTTCACGCTGAGCTCGTATGCGAGCCCTGCCATGCCGTAGAGCTGAGGGTCGCCGCTGCAAACGAGCGAGACCGTCCGGCTCTCAGCCGCTTTCAGCGCGAGTTCGACGCGCTCGCGCTCCTGTCTCATGCCGGTAGAAGCGTACTCCTTATCGGGGAAGAGCGTCCTCAGCAGCTCGGTATATTTCGTATATCCGACGATGAGCTCGCTGCCGAGAATAGCCTGCTCGGCGGCGATAGTCATTCCGGAGCGGCTTCCCGCTCCCATACCGACAACATAAAGCATCACAGCATCTTCCTTTCAAAATCAAGTATTACCGGCTTTTCCGCCGCCGCAACGGTGACTCCGCCGAGAGCGGTCTTGCGGAGAATGAGACTGCCTCCGCTGCATTTAACAGCGCTTCTCTCGCAGACATTATCGGCTCCCGTGACGCTTTTCACGAAGTCGGACGCAGTGAAATCGCCCTCCGCCGACATGAGCTCCTCCGCCGTACAGACCGACAGCTCCAGACCGTTTTTTTCGCAGAATCCTGCAAGTCCGGGTTCATCTGCCTTTATGTCTATAGTAGCAACGCCGCACACGCGGTCAGAGCCGATTCCCGCACCTCCGAGCGCATACGAGACCGCTTTTTCTATCGTCTGACAGTCCGTACCGCGCTTGCAGCCGATGCCGAGGACGATATTCCTCGGAACAAGTCTCAGCGTGACCGGAAAGGGCTCAATATGCTCAGCGCCGACACAGAGCCCGATATCGCAGTCCTCACCGGAGGTCAGCGCGTCCGGCATATTTCTGTACTCATATCCGCTCACAAATCCGACTTTTTCGCCGTCGAGGACGGCTGCCGCGACTGCCTTTGCGGCGTCCATATCAGTCATTATCAGGTCGTTTGCGGCTGCAAAGCTGTCGGGAGAAAAAAGTCCGCCCGTGTCAGTCGCAGTGGTGATGACCGCCTCCGCGCCTATGAGCTCCGCGAGCCGCTCCGCAAGAGCATTCGCGCCGCCGATATGTCCCGAAAGCACGGGGATAACGAACCTCCCGCAGTCGTCGATGACTATCACAGCCGGGTCAGTGGTCTTTGACTTTATGTGCGGAGCTGCCGCCCGCACCGCTATACCGCATGCGCACACGAAAATGAGTGCGTCGAAGCTGTCAAAGATATCGGAAACAAGTCCGGCGAGACTTCCGAAGCTCCGCGAGCCGGAGTCCGAATGCTTCTGAAAGCAGAACCGCTCGGAGCTCATAAAACCGGCATTCTGCGCTATGCGCAGCGAGAGCTCCCTGCCCTTCTCAGTAATGGATATGACTGCCGCTTTTCTCATTTTTTCGCCTTTCTGAACCCAGTCTCAAAGTCGGCGGAGTAGAGCTTCGAGAGCGAACGCACGTCGCCGAGGAAATCTCCTACCGTGATGAGCGCGGTCTTGGTGATGCCGTTTTCTTTCGCGGTCTGCACGAGACTTCCCACGCTGCACCGGCAGACCTTCTCGTCCGCCCATGTAGCCTTGTAGACGATAGCCGCCGGAGTATCGGCGCTGTAGCCGCCGGAGATGAGCCTTTCCGAGAGCTCCTCAAGCATTCCGGTGCTGAGGAAGATGACCATGGTCGCGTTGTGAGCGGCAAGGCTCTCAATGCTCTCTTTTCCGGGCACGGGAGTACGTCCCGCCATGCGCGTGAGGATAACGGTCTGCGACACATCGGGGAGCGTGTACTCGGCTTTCAGAGCCGCTGCCGCTCCGCAGAATGAGCTCACACCCGGGCAGACATCATACGCGATGCCGAGGGCGTCAAGGCGCTCCATCTGCTCGCGCATCGCTCCGTAAACGCATGGGTCGCCGGTGTGGAGACGTACAGTCGTTTTCCCGCAGCTTTCAGCCTTTTCCATGACAGCTATGACCTCGTCGAGAGTCATGACCGCGCTGTTGTATATCCCGCAGTCCGGACGAGCATATTTCAGCAGCTCCGGATTCACGAGCGAGCCCGCATAAATTATAACATCAGCAGCCTCGATAAGCGCCTTTCCGCGCAGGGTAATCAGGTCAGCGGCTCCGCTGCCCGCGCCTACAAAATGTACCATATCACACCTCCAGAGCCGACGAGAGTATCTCATCGGCAAGCTCAGTTTTCAGCAGCATATCGTTCCTGTATGAGAAAATGACCGCTCCTACCCTCGCCGAGCCCTTTGCTCTCGCCTGTAAATAGCCGTGTACGCGCTTGGTGAGCACCCCGAGCACTCGCTCCGCGCAGCCGTTTTCATACAGGATATCGAGCGCCGCGTCAGCAGTCGCGCAGTCGTTAAGGCTGCAAAGGACGGAGTTTTCAACTCCCGCAAGCACTCCGCAGGTGATGAGCGTTTCCATTCTGCCGTCACCGTAAGATGAATGGGTATTCATTATGCCCGAGCCGAGCTTCACCATTTTGCCGATATGCCCGTAAATGAGGATATCCGCGAATCCGAGCGTGATACCGATGTCTATGGCGTCGCCGATGAAATTGCTGCACATCACGCACTGCCCGCTGAGCTGAGGGAGATTCTCCGCGATGAATCGCTCGCTGTAGTTGCCGACAGTGAGAACAAGGACTTTCCGCCCTTCCGCACGACGTATATTCGCCTCTGTGCGGATAGTCTCTATCAGCGCGGAGCTGCTCATCGGCTCGACTATACCGGTCGTGCCGATTATTGAGATACCTCCGACGATGCCGATGCGCGGGTTGAAGGTCTTTTTGGCGATATCCTCCCCGTCCGGAGCTGATATAACGATGCGGAAGCCGCCGCGGTATTCGTGCATCTCAGTGATATCGCGCACTGCCTGAGCTATCATTTTCCGCGGGACAGAGTTTATCGCAGCCGCGCCGACAGGCTGGTCGAGTCCTGCCTTTGTGACCGTGCCGACGCCCTTTCCGCCGATTATCTCAACGCCGTTTTCAGCGAGCGAGACCTCCGCGCATACCTCGATGCCGTTCGTGATATCGGGGTCGTCGCCGCTGTCCTTTATGACCGAGCAAAGCACGCTTTCCGCGTTCAGCTCGCAGCGCTCAACGGCAATATGGAGCTTCCCGCCCTTCGGCGTGAGTATATCCGCCGACTCCGAAGCCTGTCCCGTGAGCAGAGCCTCCGCTGCCGCCTTAGCCGCCGCAGCCGCGCATGAGCCCGTCGTAAAACCGCACCGGAGCTTTTTCGTGCCGCTGTAGATATATTTTTCTTCCATGTCATCACCCGCCGAGCTTCAATTATGTTTATATTTTATCATAAAATGCTTCCTTTGTCTACTGTTTTCGCAGCTCCGGAGCCGATACTATATAAAAAAGCCGCTCATTACTGGAATGAGCGGCATATCGTTTCATATCTCGTCCATACTGCTGGGCTTGTGCTCGTGCTGGTAGTTCTCGAGCTTGGCGTCCGTCTGTCCGATATCTGTCATCGAGTCGCTGGAGGTCCTTTTCAGACGGCTCACGTTCTGCTCGAACTGGTCCATGATGCCGCGCTGGAACTTATCCTCCTTCTGCTCCTCGAAGCGGGCGCTGAAATGCGGGAATCCGCGCTG
>DEDQ01000025.1:24972-27081 GCA_002350065.1 Ruminococcus flavefaciens | reverse complement strand
GTCAGAAACATCGAAAGCGGACATACTATGACCGTATCCAGTATCAGCGCAAAGGCTATATATGCAAACGGAGTCTGTCCGAGCTCTACCGATAACCAGTCCCAGCTTACGCCGACTATGCTTATAAAAGAGTAAGCCATCATCAGTATGCCGCCGATTATAAACGTGAAAAAGGCGATGCCGTTTATCTTCTTGCAGGTCTTCATAAGTCCGTAATTGCGTGAAAGCTCTCTTCCGAACTCCTTGTCGACAATGAATGGCATAAGAATCCCCCCAAAGTATAAAATCTTACAAATCATTATAACATTCCTAACATAAAATGTCAATCTTCCGGCAGGAAAAAGTTGTTAAATAAAATGAAATATTTCCCGAATATTCTCAAAAAATTCATATTTGCTTTAAAGACGTGAATTCACCGATATATTGATAAATATAAAACCTTGACACTTGTAAATGTTATACACTACTAACAATCGTAATATGTGCACACTTGTGCAAAATGCACAAGTATTTTGTCGCTAATTAGGCTAAAATGGAGATAGAAATTTCATTTATAATGTGTTATAATTATGTCATATATGTGAGTCATAATATTACCGTCGGCGAACGGTTTGTTATTTATTTCACAGGAATTAAAGGAGGTTCACTTTAATGAATTCAACTAAATCCACTGTCCCCTTCAAGGGCACTCCCGAACAGGAGGCTCAGCTCCTCGCTGTTATCGAAGAGAAGAAGGACACTCAGGGTGCCCTCATGCCTATCCTTCAGAAGGCTCAGGAAATTTATGGCTACCTTCCTATCGAAGTCCAGACGATCATTTCCGACAAGACAGGTATCCCGCTTGAGAAGATCTACGGCGTTGTAACTTTCTACGCTCAGTTCTCACTCTACCCCAAGGGAGAGTACACTATCTCTGTATGTCTCGGTACTGCCTGCTACGTTAAGGGCTCGGGCGATATCTACAACAAGCTCCAGGAAAAGCTCGGAATTGCCGGCGGCGAATGTACTCCCGACGGAAAGTTCTCTCTCGAGGCCTGCCGCTGCATCGGTGCCTGCGGTCTTGCTCCCGTTCTCACAGTTAACGAGGACGTTTACGGTCGTCTCACTGTTGACGATGTTGAGAAGATACTCGCTAAATATTCTGCATAAACCAATTACATTATAGGAGGAAAACCATATGAAGACTCTTGAAGAACTCAAGGCTGTCAGAGAATCCATGGAGGGCGAGGTCGCTCTCAGAACTCATGGCAACGCTTCTTCAAAATATGAAAGACACGTACTCGTCTGCGGCGGTACAGGCTGTACATCTTCCGGCTCTCCCAAGATCATAGAGAAGCTCAAGGAAGAACTCAAGGCAAACGGACTTGCTGAGAAGGTACAGATCGTTAAGACAGGCTGCTTCGGTCTCTGCGAAAGAGGTCCTATCATGATCGTTTACCCCGAGGGTTCATTCTACTCGCGCGTAAACATCGACGAGATCCCCCGCATCGTAAAGGAGCACCTCGTTGACGGCAGCCCCGTTAAGGAGTTCCTCTATGAGGAAACTGTTGCAGGCGATGAGATAAAGTCTCTCGACGACACTGCATTCTACAAGAAGCAGCACCGTGTTGCTCTCAGAAACTGCGGTGTTATCGATCCTGAGAATATAAATGAATACATAGGACGCAACGGCTACAGAGCTCTCGGCAAGGTCCTCACAGAAATGAAGCCCGAGGACGTTATCCAGACTATCCTCGATTCCGGTCTCCGCGGAAGAGGCGGCGGCGGATTCCCCACAGGCATGAAGTGGAAGCTCGCAAGAAACATCGTTCCCGATGCAGACATGAAGTACGTTTGCTGTAACGCCGACGAGGGCGACCCGGGCGCATTCATGGACCGTTCAGTTCTTGAGGGCGACCCCCACGTTGTACTCGAGGCTATGACTATCGCCGGCTACGCTATCGGCGCTAAGCAGGGCTATATCTACGTTCGTGCAGAGTACCCGATCGCTGTTGAGCGTCTTAATATCGCTATCAAGCAGGCTCGTGAGGCTGGTATGCTCGGTAAGGACATATTCGGCACAGGCTTCGATTTCGATATCGACCTCCGTCTCGGCGCAGGCGCTTTCGT
>DEDQ01000025.1:19993-24645 GCA_002350065.1 Ruminococcus flavefaciens | reverse complement strand
CCTTCCGGCGGATGTATCCCTGCAGAGCACTTCGATATCCCGATCGACTACGATAACCTCATCAGCATCGGCTCTATGATGGGTTCGGGCGGACTTATCGTTATGGACGAGGACAACTGTATGGTTGATATCGCCAAGTTCTTCCTCGAGTTCACTGTTGACGAGTCATGCGGTAAATGTACTCCCTGCCGTATCGGTACAAAGAGAATGTGGGAGATACTCGACCGCATCACCAAGGGCAAGGGCACTGTTGAAGACCTCGACAAGCTCGAAGAGCTCGCTTACCACGTCAAGGGCAACTCGCTCTGCGGTCTCGGTCAGACAGCTCCTAACCCTGTTCTTTCAACACTCAGATGCTTCAGAGATGAGTACCTCGCTCACGTTGTTGACAAGAAATGTCCTGCCGGCGTATGTAAGGACCTCCTCAGCTTCGAGATCGAAAAGGACAAGTGCTTCGGCTGCGGTATGTGTGCTAAGCAGTGTCCCGCTGAGGCTATCACTGTTACAGATTACACAGCTCCCGGCAAGAAAAAGCCCGCTTATTCTATCGACAAGAATAAGTGCGTAAAGTGCGGCGCTTGTATCGCAACATGTAAGTTCAAGGCAATCATCAAGAAGTAAGCGGAGGAATTAATCAATGGAAAATATCACAGTTAAAGTTAATGGTGTTGAGATCTCCGTACCTAAGGGAACTACCGTTCTTGAGGCTGCCCACAATGCTGGCTTTGAGATCCCCACACTTTGCTATATGAAAGAGATAAACGAGATCGGCGCCTGCCGTATCTGCGTTACAGAGGTAAACGAGGGCAGAGGCTTCCGCCTTGTTGCAGGCTGCGTTTATCCCTGCTCACCTAACATGGAGATACTCACAAACTCTCCCAAGGTAATCGAGTCACGCAAGAAGACTCTCGAGCTCATTCTTTCAACTCACGACAGAAAGTGCCTCTCCTGCGTAAGAAGCGGCAACTGCGAGCTCCAGAAGCTCTGCAAGGACTACGGCGTTGAAGATGCCGGCAAGTACGACGGCGTTAACGAGCACTACGAAATAGACGATACTGCGGCACATATGTACCGCGACAACAACAAGTGTATCCTCTGCCGCCGCTGCGTAGCAGTATGCTCAAAGACACAGGGCATCGGCGTTATCGGCGCTAACGAGCGCGGATTCAAGACATTCATCGGCTCTGCATTCAATATGGGTCTCGGCGAGACAAGCTGTGTATCCTGCGGTCAGTGTATCGCTGTTTGTCCTGTTGGCGCTATCGCTGAAAAGGATTACACAAAGCAGGTAATGGCTGCTATCGCAGACCCCGAGAAGACAGTTATCGTTCAGACTGCTCCTGCTGTAAGAGCCGGTCTCGGCGAGGCATTCGGTCTCCCGATAGGCACGAACGTAGAGGGCAAAATGGTTGCTGCACTCCGCAGACTCGGCTTCGATAAGGTATTCGATACCGATTTCGCTGCTGACCTCACTATCATGGAAGAGGCTAACGAGTTCGTTGAGCGCGTTCAGAACGGCGGAACACTCCCGATGATCACTTCATGCTCACCCGGATGGATCAAGTTCTGCGAGCATTACTACCCCGACCTCCTCGACCACCTTTCAAGCTGCAAGTCGCCTCAGCAGATGTTCGGCGCTACAGCTAAGACATACTGGGCTGAGAAAATGGGCATCGACCCCAAGAACATCGTTATGGTTTCTATCATGCCTTGTACTGCTAAGAAGTTCGAGATCGGCAGACCCGATCAGAATGCAGCCGGCGTTCCTGACGTTGATTTCGCTCTCACAACTCGTGAGCTCGGCAGAATGATAGAGCGTGCCGGTATCAACTTCCTCGGACTTGAGGACGAGAAGTTCGACGATCCGCTCGGAATCTCAACAGGTGCCGCTGTTATCTTCGGCGCTACAGGCGGCGTTATGGAGGCTGCTCTCAGAACAGCTTACAACACTCTCACAGGCAAGACTCTCGTTGACATTCCTCAGGTTCGCGGAACAGAGGGCATCAAGGAGTTCGCTGTTGATGAGCTCAACGTTAAGGTCAAGGTTGCAAGCGGTCTTTCAAATGCACGTCAGATACTCGACGACATCAGAGCCGGCAAGTGCAATGCTCAGTTCATCGAGATAATGGCTTGTCCCGGCGGCTGCGTAAACGGCGGCGGTCAGCCTCAGGTTCCCATGGGAATCAGAAACTTCACTGACATCAGAGCTGAGAGAGCTAAGGTGCTCTACAACCTCGACAAGGAGATGCCTATACGTCAGTCTCACGAGAATCCTGCTATTCAGGAGCTCTACAAGACATATTTCGAGAAGCCCGGCAGCCACAAGGCTCATGAGGTTCTCCACACAACTTATGTCAAGAGAAAGATAAACGAGGTTTGATTCGTTTAACAAATGTCCATTCGATAGAAAATATCCCTCCGACTTGACGAGCCGGAGGGATTTTCATAAAAAATCAAATCAGCTAAAAGGAGGAAAACTATGAAACACATCTGCGAATTATGCGGCACTAAGCTCATAAGCGGCAAGCTCTTCACACCCACTCCCCACGATGTAATGTTCTATCCGCTCGGCGAGGAGTTCAAATTCGACCCGCAGCGCAGCACTATCCACTGCGAAGCCTGCCCGAAATGCGGACATATCCAGAATATGAGCCTCACCTGCCCCGAGAAGATATTCGGCGAAAACGGCGAATGAGCATTTTTGATTCGACCCGCAACACGCGTCCGATACTCCCCGACAGCCTGCGGTTTATCCGCAGTGATGCGCCTTTCTCGCTCACCGAAAACGAGCTGAAATGGCTGAGGGATAACAACGTCACAACGGCAGTCGACCTCCGCGCTCCCGACGAGGCGAAAGCCTGCCCGAGCGTCCTCGCAGCGGCAGAGGGCTTCACGTATCTGAATATTCCGGTGACGGGAGGTAACATCGTCCCGAAAACTCCCGACGATGTGGGGGAGTCCTATATTGCTATGGCTGACGAGCAGATGAACCGCATAATCGAAGCCATAATGTCGGCTGAAACGAACGTGATATTCTTCTGCGCCGCAGGAAAGGACCGCACCGGCGTTGTGTCAGCCCTGCTGCTGAAAAAACTCGGCTTCGACGACGAGTACATCATCGCCGATTATCTCCGCTCCGGAGAGGAGCTCCGCGAGCTGCTCGAAGCCTGCGCCAAAAGCGGCGTCGCCGACATTGACGTTATAACTCCACAAAGGCGATATATCGCGGAATTTCTCGATTTCACAAAGAGGGCATCACATGATTGAGATAAAAAAGGTAAAGTACCTCCCCGAGCTGCGCAGAGTCGCGGAGCTCGCCGATGAGATATGGCACGAATGCTTCACTGACATTATCAGCGCCGGACAAATCGACTACATGGTCGGAAAATTCCAGTCGCTTGAAGCCATGTGCAGACAGGTCGAGGAGCAGTCCTATTCCTACCTCGCCGTATACGACGACGGCGACCTTTGCGGCTATATCGGCGTAAAGCCCGAACAGGACGACCGCTTCTTCCTCAGCAAGCTCTACCTCCGCAAGGATAAACGCGGCAGCGGCATCGCCCGGCAGATGCTTGACCGAGTATTCGAGGAAGCCCGCTCCGCCGGTAAAAGCTCGGTATATCTGACCGTTAACAAGCACAATGACAGAGCGATAGCTCTCTACAAAAAGAACGGCTTCAAGGTCATCGACAGCGTTGTTACTGACATCGGCAGCGGCTACGTCATGGACGACTACATCTTCTCGTATACTCTCTGATGTTATCACGCGCAAACTATCATATATTGACTTGACAGCTAATATATTGTATAATGAAAGCTGTCAGATGAGGGAGTAGTTAGCACGTTTTCGCGTGACAAGCCGACATACTGACCGCGTTTTTTCACATTTGATTTGCAGCGGTCCGGTTTTGTCTTAAATAATGAGACTCATGTATGGCTCTTTTGCTGTACCTGAGTCTGCGTATTCGGGTACGAAAGTGCCCGAATTTTTTTACTGAGAGGTTTTTCTATGACGATCACTGAACTTATCCTGCTATCACTCGGACTTGCAATGGACGCCTTTTCGGTCTCGGTCTGTAAGGGGCTGAGCATGAAAAAGATAGACTACAAAGGCGCAGCAGTAACAGCTCTGTTTTTCGGCTTCTTTCAGGGAGCAATGCCGCTTATCGGCTACTTCCTCGGCACCAGATTCGAGAGCTTCATCAGCAGCTACAGCCATTGGGTAGCGTTCATTCTGCTCGGCTTCATCGGCGGAAAGATGATATTCGAGGTCATACGCGGCGGCGAAGAGGAGGATTCATCGAAGGAGTACAAACTCGACATCAAGGAGCTCTTCATTCTCGCCATTGCAACGAGCATTGACGCGCTCGCGGTCGGAGTCGTATTCGCGGCGCAGAAAACTCCTGTTGTGAGCTCGGTCATCGTCATCGGAGCTATCACCTTCGTGACGAGCCTTATCGGAGTTGTCATCGGCAACCGCTTCGGCAGCAAATACGAGAAAAAGGCGGAGCTCATCGGCGGTATCGTACTTGTGCTGATAGGCGTCAAGCTCCTGCTCGACGGTTTAGGCATAATATAAAACAAAAAGGACGACCTATAAGGTCAATACCCATATAGAAGCTTTACACGTATTATTGAGGGAAACCCTTTTG
>DEDQ01000025.1:14186-19826 GCA_002350065.1 Ruminococcus flavefaciens | reverse complement strand
TCTATATGGGTATTGACCTTAGGTCGTCCTTTGCTTTTATTATTCCTCTTCGGGCATTTCCCAGTTGTGGTAAACGTTCTGAACGTCGTCGTTGTCCTCGAGGTGCTCAAGGAGGAGGTTCATCTTCTTGATGTGGTCCTCGTCTGTGAGCGTTGTATAGTTCGCGGGAACCATTTCAGCCTCGGCAGAAAGCACGTTGTAGCCCTTTGCAGCAAGTCCCTCACGGAGAGCGGAAACGCTCTCGGGAGCGCACTCTATCTCGACAGTCTCCTCGGAAACGTCAAAGTCGTCGCCGCCGCACTCGAAAACGTCTTCCATAACAGCGTCCTCGTCGAGACCTGTGTTCTCGAGAACTACGATGCCCTTCTTGGAGAACATGAACGATACGCAGCCTGTAGTACCGAGATTGCCGCCGAATTTATCGAAATAGTGGCGGATATCGCCTGCTGTACGGTTCTTGTTGTCAGTGAGGCACTCAACGATAACAGCAACGCCGTTAGGACCGTATCCCTCGTATGTGAGGTTCTCGTAGTTGTTCTTGTCCTCGCCGCCGGCAGCCTTCTTGATAACGCGGTCGATGTTGTCATTCGGCACATTGTTTGCCTTAGCCTTAGCGATAAGGTCGCGGAGCTTCGCGTTGTTAGCGGGGTCGGGACCGCCTTCTCTTACGACAACAGTGATCTCGCGTCCGATCTTTGTGAAGATCTTGCCCTTAGCAGCATCTGTAGCTTCTTTCTTACGTTTGATATTATTCCATTTTGAATGGCCTGACATGATTAACTCTCCTTTACTCTGAATAAATGTAATTCTCGTCGGTATCACGGCGAAGTTTATATAAACGGGTTATTTTTTCATCGCGGTAGTCGAGAATAGCAACGAGTGCCGCTCCGACTATAAAACCGAGCGAAAAAGCTGCACCGGCTCCGAGAAAAACCTTTGCTGTCTTGTTTTCTTCCATGATGAACCCTCCGTTTTAATCATTATCAAGAGCTATCTCAGCGCCGTCTATCATAACGCTGAAAAGCTCGTATATCCTGTCGTTCCTGCCGAGCAGGAAAAGGTAGCCGAAAAGACACTCTATAGCCGTAGCCCTTCGGTATTCGACTGCATCGGCGTGCTTGGGAACTGTATTGCCCGTGGCGTTTCTTCCGCGCTTGAGCACTGCGAGCTCCTTCTCGTCGAGCACCTCCGCGAGCTTTTCGTAAGCTGCCGACTGAAATTCAGCGCAGACCAGCTTTATCTTTGCCGAATGGAGCTTTGATACGGGCATATTAGCGATCCTGAGCAAATGCTCGCGCACAAGCGTATCGTAGACGCTGTCGCCGAGAAATGCAAGGCTCAGCGGACTGTAGGTATTCGCCTCGCGGCCTGTTAAAAACTCTCTTTCCATATCACTCAACAAAGTCGAACTCGAAGCCCTCGATGCTTACGGTATCGCCCTCGTTTATGCCCATTTCCTCGAGCTTGGCGATGATGCCGCTGTTGATGAGCACGCGCTGGAAATACTGGAGCGATGACCAGTCATTCGGGTCGACAGTACGCATGATAGGCTGTATCCACGGAGCTTCAACGCAGTAGACATCGTCCTCGACGGTGATGTCGAACTTCTTGTCAACGCCGAGCATCTCATCGAGCTCAGCCTGCGGGATAGGCTCGGGCTCGTACTCCTTGATAGGCGGGAGCGTATCGAGCACCTCTGAGACTTTTTTGATAAGCTCCTGAGTACCCTGAGTTGTCGCAGCGGATATGCAGAAGAAGGGAATCCCCTTTGCCTCGATAAAGCTGCGGAAATCGGCTATCTGCTCCTCTGTTGCCATATCAGACTTATTTGCGGCAACTATCTGCGGACGCTTTGCGAGCTCCTCATCGAACTTGGCGAGCTCGGCATTGATGATGTCGAAATCCTCCTTGGGGTCACGTCCCTCGATACCGGAAACGTCGACAACGTGGACGATAAGGCGGCATCTCTCAACGTGGCGGAGGAACTCGTGACCGAGACCGACTCCGTCGCCTGCGCCCTCGATAAGACCCGGGATATCCGCCATAACGAAGGACTTCTCCTCCTCGGCGCGGACAACTCCGAGAACGGGAGTGAGCGTTGTAAAGTGATAGTTTGCTATCTTGGGCTTGGCTGCACTTACTACGGAAATAAGCGTGGATTTGCCCACATTCGGGAATCCGACAAGTCCCACATCCGCAAGGAGCTTCAGCTCGAGTGTTACCTCGAACTCCTCGCCGGGGTAGCCGGGCTTGGCGAACTTGGGTATCTGGCGGGTAGAAGTCGCAAAGTGGACGTTTCCCCTGCCGCCGTTGCCTCCGCGAGCGAGCACCTTCGGCTCGTCAGTGGACATATCCGCCATAATTCTGCCGGTATTGGCGTCTCTGACGATAGTACCTCTCGGCACCTTTACGATAAGCGGCGGAGCGCTTTTGCCCGTGCAGTTGCGTGCGCCGCCGTTCTGACCGCGCTCGGCAACGTATTTGCGCTTATACCTGAAATCGATGAGGGTCGAGAAATTGTCGTCCACCTGAAAGACAATATCTCCGCCTCTGCCGCCGTCGCCGCCGTCAGGGCCTCCGGCAGCCACGTATTTTTCTCTGTGGAAAGAAACTGCACCGTCTCCGCCGTCGCCTGCCTTGATTTTTATCTTCGCCTGATCAACGAACATTTCCTGACCTCCTTTTAAAGAAAAATCCCAAGCAAACGCTCGGGATTTATGACGCAATAAATTGATTACTGCTCTGTGTAAACAGAAACCTTCTTACGGTCACGACCGTAACGCTCGAACTTAACTGTTCCGCTTACTGTAGCGAATAATGTATCATCAGAACCGATACCAACGCCCTCACCGGGATGAATGTGTGTACCTCTCTGACGAACGATGATATTGCCAGCCTTAACGAACTGACCGTCAGCTCTCTTAACGCCGAGTCTCTTAGCCTCAGAATCACGGCCGTTCTTAGTAGAACCAACACCCTTCTTATGAGCGAAGAACTGAATGCTTACCTTGATCATTATTTACACCTCCGAAAATGAGATAGTGATAGTGTCCGGGTATTCACCGCGTATCATATCAAGCTGCTGCACGAGCATATCCAGCACAGCGTGAGCCTTTTCATCGGGCTTATCAGTGATACAGAGCATAACGTTATCCTCTGCACCAGCCTCAGCCCTGATATGGAAGCCGTCTGTGATGATATTTGCCGCGAGCATACACGCTGAGGTAACGGCAGCGCAGACAATATCATGTCCGCTTTCTGCATATCCTGCGTGACCTGTTACACGGAATCCGCGGAATTGTTTTTTTGACTGATAGAACTCAGCAGAGATCATGCCTTGATAGCTTCGATCTTCACCTGAGTGTAGGGCTGTCTGTGACCCTGCTTCTTCTTCTCGCCCTTCTTAGGCTTGTAAGTGAAAACAGTGATCTTCTTAGCCTTGCCGTTCTTAACTACCTTAGCTTCAACAGCTGCGCCGTCAACGTAGGGAGTACCTACCTTGATGCCGTCATCAGCACCGAGAGCAACGACCTTATCGAAAGTAACTGTCTCATCAGCCTCAGCTGCGAGCTTTTCGATGAAGATGATATCTCCCTCGTTTACCTGATACTGCTTTCCGCCGGTTTCAATAACTGCGTACATTTGTGGCACCTGCCTTTTCATAAAAACTCGCTGTCACAGGCGCATAGACATGACTTGAAAAGCCTGTTTACAAGCGGCAATAATATTTTATCATAAATGGAACGGCTTGTCAAGCTTTTTTTCACCTTTTTTGCTGAATATGCGATTTGTTTTTTAAATTTGCAAATTCATCTTGTGCGGAGGCTGCTCCGCGGCAATATCTATCTGAGCGTCAGCGCGTTAGGCGCTCTCCTGATAGCAGAACAAAGCAAAAGCCATTTAGAGGGCGTGATATATTTCTATATCACGCCCTCGCTTAACAGGTGCGGCTGAAAAAACCTGACATGAGGATCAAGCAAAAATGCATTTGGGGAATGTGACGTCTCCCCTGCGGTTTAGTCAGTTGCCTGGAATACTGCTCTTACGTAGCAATACAGGCTTGAATGGATAGAATCGTCACCGTGATGACCGTTCTGAACAACGTGCCATACGTGAGGAACGCCGTTCTTAGTAAAGTTGTTATGGTATCCCTGCGGAGTGTTGAGTCCTACAACGTCATCAGAAGTACCGCCAGTGATAAATACCAGATGAGGAGTTTCCTCTTCGCTGTTCCACTTGAATGCACCCTGTGCGCCCGGAGCGGGACAGATAGCTCCGACATAGCCGAACTTGTCGCCGTACTTCATACCTATCTGAAGAGACTCCATACCGCCCATTGAGAATCCGGTAACTGCTGTGTAGTCTCTGCCTGTCTTGACGCTGTAATTCTCTTCGATGTGAGGCATAAGGCTGTCAACGATATCGTCAACGAAGTTATTGTAGCCCTCGACTGATGCAGCATCTCCGAAGCCTGTAGCACTTTCTTTTGTAGCGCTTGTGAAGATAAGCGGGAATACAACTATCATGTCCTTTGCCTCGCCTTCAGCGATAGCGTTTCCTACTATCTGACGTGTATACATCACACCGTTGCCCTTGGTTATCATACGGTCTTCGTTTTCAAAGAATCCGTGTAGCACATAGAGGACAGGATATTCCTTGTTCTCATCATAATCAGCAGGCAGCAGGATATTGTAAGGCTTGTTCTTGTTAGCCTTTTTGGAGAAATAGGTCTTCTTTACGATAGTTCCGTACTTGACACCGGGTTTCTCCTGATGAGAGTCACCGGGTTCGTTGTTCACGAGCTCGCTTTGTGTTTTTTCAGTGAGCTCCTCCATAGTATACCTTACCTGTCCGGGAACGATAACAGGCTCTTCAACAGGGAATTCCTTTATCTTTCCCATACAGAACTCACTGATGAGAAGCAGATCAGCGACCTCAAACTGACCGTTGCTGTTGGCGTCGGCAGCTTTAAGAGTTCTCTTGTCGGTTATGCCGTCAATGATGCCCTTTCGTGCGAGAACAACGTCAAAGGCGTCTATTGAACCGTCGTAGTTGATATCGCCCTTGTTCATTTTAACGGCTTTTGGAGGCTCACCGATCTCTGTACCGCTCTTCGCACCGACTACTTCATCAACATAGAAGCTGCACGTACTATCGGCTGTTTCGACATAGAGCTGAATATCAGTCGCTTCACCCGGAATGGTAAAGTCATTGTTTTCGAGATGCGCCCACTTTCCCTTTTCAGCAGTTACCTCTGCTATTTTCGGGTATACAGCAGTATCGCCGTCTTTGTACTGGAGAGTCAGATAAAACGTTACGGGAGAATCAGTGTCGTCGGTCATGACGTATGCACTGAACGCATAAGACTGTCCTGCCTTGAATTCGGAACCGAGCGGCATAGTAGCGCCGTTCCAGTCGGCTGTTCTTCCGCTTGTCATGAGTGATTTTTCACCGGAGCGCGAGATATCGGACACGACCTTCACGGATGCTGAACCACGACCCGCCCACTGTTCTTTTCCGTCCTCAAAGGTGCTGTGCAGCAAATAATCTGATTCGGCCGCTGTTGCAGGAAGCAGTGCTGTTGCAGAGAGAGATAACGCTGCTGCGGTGATAAAAGATATTACTTTTTTCATTTACAAA
>DEDQ01000025.1:4952-14049 GCA_002350065.1 Ruminococcus flavefaciens | reverse complement strand
TTTTGCTTTTCTCTTTGAGCTGTGGGAAGCGGCAAGGGCTATGCCCCTTAGAGCCGGACCGCGTTGACTCTTGCGGTGCTTTATCGTATTGTCACCGGACTGTATCTTCCGTTTTTCTCCGCTTCTGCTCGTACATTTTGCGGTCCATTTCGTTGAGAAAGACGTCGAGGTCGGTATTGCCGCCGAAAGAGCTCGTTCCCAGCGAGAATATCAGCTTATACGGCTTTGAACCGGCATCGTTGAAGGCTTTCTCCTCGCGGCGGATATTCTCTATCGTCTCCTCGAGCTCCTTCTCGGTCGCCTTCGGCAGAAGCATCATGAACTCGTCGCCCGCAAAGCGTATCGGTATCGCCTTCTCCGAGGCAGCCCTCATGAGGATATTCGCAGTCTCGATAAGAGCCGCGTCGCCCTCCGCGTGACCGTAGTTGTCGTTTATGGACTTGAATTTGTCCATATCGAGCATTATGCCGCGCATTTCGGTCTTGGTGTGAACGGACTGATTGAGTATATATGTGAGGTAATTGCGGTTATAGAGCTTCGTCAGCGGGTCGAGATACGACAGCTCGTTCTGGAGGCTCATGTGTATGCTGACAAGTCCTATCGCGACCGAGCACCACGCAAGCGATATCCCGTACATGAGGAACTGCGCTATCGTGCAGCACACTATCGGCGAAAGGAACATCCATATCGGCAGAAAACAGAGCTTGCCCATGCGCTTTCTGTAATGCCGGCGAATGAAAACGCTGGAAAACAGGTAAAAATATGTCACGGCAAAATAGTATCCCGCCGCGGTTAGGCGGTGGTAATAGTGTTCCTCATCTATGGTGAAGATGAAGTTCCACTTCAGATTGACGATGAGTCCTACAGCTCCGACGGCAGCCGGAAGGATCAACATTTTCAGCACTCTTATCGTGTGGCGTTTCGTGCCGTAGAGTCTTGCCGTAACGTACAGGCTCCACAGAAGCGAGGTGCAGATATTGGTCATATACGTGAACGTATTCAGGAACATCAGCGCCGGATATGTTCCTTCGCCGGTAACACCGTCGAACAAGAACGCCAGCAGGTCTCCGACGCACGAAGATGCCGTAAGTACGCACATCGCGGTAAACAGCCTGTCGCTGAGCATACGCCGCTGACGTATGAACTGGCTGCTGACAGCGAGTATTATCAGTATCAGCACGCCTATCGTGTCTGTTATGATTATTGATTGAAGATTCATTATCTACCTCACGAAAAAGCTGCCGTCAGGTCACTCTCCTTCAGGCAGCCTTTCTGATGTCAATTAATAGACCGTGTAACCGGGTTCAGCTATCTTGTAAGCGGTGCCGGGAACGTAGAGGTCCTTGGGGTCGTGACCCTGCTCCTTAGCCTTTCTGAGCTCTCTGAAAGCAACGCTGTTGAATACGATGTTCTGAACGTCCTCCTGCGGAGGTCTTGTGTTGAGGTATTCAAGGATAACCTGCTGGAGGTAGAAATAAGAGCGGAGCTGAGTTTTTCTGAACTCTATCTTAGATGTGCCCTCCTCGGAATTCTCATCGCCCTCGATGAGGAAGAGGCTGTCGCCCTCCTGATAGCCGAGAGTGAGCTTAGCGAGTATCTCGGGGATAAATATTCTTATCTCAGAAGCTACAGCCTTGTCGCCTGCGACCTTTTCGAGCTCGTCAGCCATAGCCTCGTAGTCCTCGCGGTTCTTTATCTTTACCATTTTCTCGATAGCGAACTTGGCAGCATTGGTGTAGACCTCCTTCTTGTACGGACAGGGGTCATCTCCGCGCTGAACGAAGATAGCGTACTGCTTCTCGCAGATGAAGTGCTCGGAAGCGTCCCATGCATCAACGTAGGGACGGAACTTCTCGCCGAGCTCGTTGCATACAGAGCCGTTAACGCGCACCTCGATTATCTGGCGGTCCTTGTGCTTAGCGAGGTATATCCTGAGCCAGTAATACTTCTTTGAGCCGAGGTATTTCGGTATCTCGTTCTGGAGGAAGCCGACGAGCATTGTGGGCTCCTTGTCCTGAACGCCTATCCTTACGATAGACTGAGCGTACATATCATATGTATAGTGCTGACCGAGGAACTGAGCTGAGACCTCGATAGGGCTCTTCTTGAACATTGACTGGTCGAGGGGGTGCCAGAGACCGCCGTAGAATATCTCTACAGCCATGTGAACAGCCTCAGCCTCGTCCTTGCCCTGAGCGTCAACGGGGTCGATGATAGGCTCGTCGAAATCGTCGTGCGATACGAGGAAAACGACCTGAACGAGCTTGATGCCGTCCTTTTCGTCGCGTCTGCCTATCTTAACGTCGATAGTGAAGCCGCGGGGCATGATGATGCAGCCGTCGTAGAGAGTGCTGCCGTTGAGCTTCTCGTCGAGAGCCTTGAGCACTGCCTCCTTGTAGTCGAATTCCATTTCATTAACAGCAGCGGAAGCTTCTTCCTCCTGCTTTTTCTTCTTGTTGAATAAAGCCATGGTTACTATTCTCCTTGTTAATAATGATTATATATTTACAGTCCCGCGATGCGGGTCTGATATATTCATTTTACGAACTGAGCAGCCGCCCAGCCCTCTTTGAGATTTACGCCGAGACGTGTGAATCCGACGCCTTCTATCGCCGTGAGCACCTCTTCCATGCGCTCCTCGATGATGCCGGAAACTATCAGGAATCCGCCGTCCTTCAGGTAGCGGACGAAGTAGTCCTTCATCGCGATGAGCACATCGGCAACGATGTTCGCGGTTATGATGTCATACTTGCCGTCAATTTCGGAAGCAAGCTTCTCGTCTGCGAGGATATTGCCGAAATAGGTCTTGTAGCTCTCCTCGGGGATATGGTTCTTCAGCGCATTCTCCTTTGCCGTAGCAGCGGCATTCTCGTCGATATCTACCGCCACGGCGCTTTCAGCTCCGAGGAGTATCGCCGCGATAGAGAGTATACCGCTTCCGCAGCCCATATCGAGTATCCTGTCGCCCTCCTTCACGCAGCCCTCGAGTATCTCGAGGCAGAGGCGCGTTGTGTGGTGCTGACCCGTGCCGAAGCTTGAAGCGGGGTCAATTTCGAGGACTACGCGCTCTCCGAGGTCGTCATAATCCTCCCACGAAGGCTTGATAACGAGGCTGTCGCCGACTTTGAGGGGCTTGAAATACTGCTTCCAGTTGTTAGCCCAATCCTCCTCGCGGATACTTGCGAGCTCGGCTTCGAGCCTGCCGTATCTGCCCTCGGGGTCGCCGGACTTCATCTCTGCGAGCATAGCCCTCACGGACTGCAGCATATCCGCTCCCTGTTCATTTCCCGGCAGATAAACGGTTATGCAGGTCTCGCAGCTTGCAAGTCCCATGAGGTCGTCGTCGATGTAATCCCACTGACCGTTCTTGTTTTCAAGGAACTCGTTGAAATCGTCAGAGTCCTTGATAACAAAGCCTTTCACGCCGATATCCATGAGCTTTGCACACAGCAGCTCAATACCCTCGGCAGCAGTATAAATATTTACTTCAGTCCATTCCATTCAGGAAGCTCCTCCTTGTTTTTAAAGCTTATCAGCCGCGGATAGCGGTCAGGAAAATGAGAACGTCCTCATTGTCGAGGTCGCCGTCGCAGTCGATGTCAGCCGCTTCACGCTCCGCTGCGGTAAGAGTCGAGATACCGTCGGGAAGCGTTTTCTTGTCCTTGAGATATGTATTCAGCAGCGAGAGGTCGTACTTGTCAACGCTGCCGTCGCCGTTGATATCGCCGACGATGTGTTTTTCTCCGGCTTCGCAGAGCACGAGAGTTGTGAGGTCAGTCCAGCCTGTGATATCGTCGGAGCGGATAAGACCGTATTTGCCCCTGCTCTCGATGATATCAACCACGTTGCCGTTTTTCAGCTCGGTCACTTTTCTGCCGGAGCCGCACTCGGAGGTGACATTCACGGATTCGAGCGAATCAAGGAAGTATTCACCCACGGGCATCGAAACTGTAACGTCAAACGATGCGGAAGCGCTCGCATAGCTCGTCCCAGCCGAGAGCTTTATCGTGTATGTTCCCGCATTATAGGGGTCATACGCAGAAGCGTCAACTCTCACATTCTTTGCGATGCTGAGCTTCTCGGCAGCCTTTTCCCACGGTCCGAGCTTTGGGTCGGTGCCTGTGAGCTTGGCTGTATACTGAGTCATATCGAGCTCCTCGCCGTAGCTGTAGAAGGTCTTGCCGGTCTCGACTGAGATATTCAGTGCGGGAGTATAGGTCACGACGGGCTTACCGCTCTGTGCGGGAGTCCTGGCTCCCTTGAGAGCCCAGTATTCGCCCTGTATGCCGTCGGGATAGACGTCATAGAGGTTATCGCTGTCATGAGCGGGGTCGCACATATAGACGTTATTGCTGTCAACGGCTCTGATGTAGACCCAGTGGTATGCGCCGTAGGGAGCGTTCACTCTTGCGATGATATGCCAGCCATCAGCCATAAGTCCGCCTATCTCGCTGATAAATCCGGACTTTGTTGACGAATCGAAATAGCTGTCCCAGCCCCATGTTATGCTCGGCATGAGCTGATGAGCGGTGCCCCAGCTCTGGATAGCGCCGTCATACGAGAAGCCGTTGACGCTTGAATAGGCGTTTGCGAGAACTCCGGGGTTGAACTGTTCAACGCTGCTTATGCCGAGATTCGCCATAGCCGCGCTGTCTATCGAGCCAGAATGCATCGCCATGATAGCGAGCGATGTGAGCAGGCAGCCGGAATTTCTTATAGTCGCGCCGCCGCCCATCGGAGTCGAGCTCCAACGGGGGTCCATCTGGCTCCACGACAGGTATTCATCGTATACAGAAGCCGCCTTCGCTTCGGGAATCGCAGCCGTCATAAGGCACACTGCCATAATCATCGCCGAGATAAAGCTCAGCAGCTTCTTTGCTTTCTGACTTTCCATTGTTTTCGACCTCCGGTCCTGATGAACTTTTCGTTCTTATTTTGCTGTTTTGCGTTTTATTTTCCTGCTCTCTCTCAGAGCATCGTATGCATTCAGATAATCCTCCATAGCCTTTGCCCTGTCGCTTTCGCTCATCTGAGCTCCGCCGTATGCCATGCGGTTGAAGAGCTCTGCCGCAGCGGATATATCCGCTCCGGAAGCGGACCTTATCAAAGCCGCAGCCTCGTCGGCAGTATTGACGTTTGCAATGCCGTACAGCCTGCATAAGCGGTGAATAACAGCCGCTACAGCCTTGTCGGGTCTGCGTCTGCTGTTTACGAGCATGAACAGTCTGTGTACAGCGGAAGGCATAACTATTATGAGCAGCAGCATTATCAGAGCTGCCACAAGCAGTACCATTCCTGCCTTTGAGAGCAGATGTGTGGTCGTTTCCTTTTTCTCGGAATTTGCAGCAGCGATGCTGTCGGTCCTTGTCGGCTCGAAAGCGACCCAGCCGCAGCCCCTGATGTAGAGCTCGGGGAAGGCGTGACCGTCGCGCGGACTTATGGAATATCCGGTCCATACGCGGTTCTTGTCGTAGCCGCTCGAGCCCTCCCACTCGTTCTGCATGAGGTAGCCCTCGCAGTAGCGGGCAGGTATGCCGGCCGCACGCGCAAGAAGCGTCATTGCTGTTGCATATTCAACGCATACGCCCGTTTTCGACTTGAAGAGGAAGTCCTCGACGTTTTCGCCGTTTTCCTTACGGTAATCGCGGTCGTATGTGAAGCCCTGCTGAATGAAATACCACTCAATTGCCTTAGCCTTCTCGTAATCGTTATCAAGGCCGGCGGTTATCTCATTCGCGAGCTGTCTGATGCCCGGCTTTCTGCCGTATTCGAGCAGGTTTGCCGTATAGGAGCTGTAATAGATATAGCTCTCGGAGAGTATCTCTCCGTATTCATCGGCGTCGTTTTGGTAGAGCACCTCATACGCGTCCATTATCATGCCGTCGTAATCGTCGACGCTGCCTAGCGCTTCGATAATGCTGAGGTTCTCGTCGCTGTTGAAGAAGCTCTGCGGCATATACTCGAACGTAAACGTATCGAAGCCGTAAAGCGTGTCGCGCTTAGTGAGCAGTACCTCGCTGTCGGTGACATTGAGCGGGTTCCTGAACGATGTCTTCTTCAAAGAGGTCACGCCCTGCGGAAGAGGTACTGTTTCGCCTTCCGTCACGGAATGGAGAGTAGCCTCCTGAAGCTCGGGCATGGTGAGCTTTTTGCCGGTCAGACCGGTAAGTCCGTACTCTTCGGCGAAATCGCTGTCGCACTCGGCGGCATAGAGCAGAGCCTCTGCGATGCATCTGCCGCTGTGGAACTCGATGGGGAACTCGTCTTCCTCGAGATATTCAGAATCGAGCTCGCTTATCTCCCACTGGTCGAAATTATAATCATATGTTGAGAAGGTCGCGGTCTTGAGCCTCATCGGCTCGCCGCCCTCCATGTAGTAAACAGGCTTATCGCTCACCCTGCCGCGGAACTGGTCTCCGGAGGAGGTCTCACGGAAGCTCTCTATCATCTTAACGAGCTGATCGGTGAATGCGTCAGCGTCGATGAGCATTTCGAGGTAGCTTCTGTTCGCCTCTATCTCAGGCTTTGGAGAGAGCGACGAGCACAGCGCGAACAGCACTGCGAACACCGCTATCGACTTCCACGCCTCGGGCTTGTCGATAAATCTTGTCTTTTCACTGTCGCGGAGCTGTCGGAACATCACCATCATCAGCACATAGCCGACTGCAAGAGCGATGATGTATCCGATAGGCATCTTCTCATATTCCTTGCCGTATATGGTAAACGGGATTATGAACACGAGGAAATTCATAAATATCCTGTACCGCACTCTCGTGAAGTAGTAGATGACCGAGAGCATGAATATCAGGAAGAGTATGAATACCGCAACTGTATACCATTTGTTATACTTGAGGGCGTCCTGCGGAGTTAAGAACCATAGTCCCCACGTAATGGAGTAGTTCTCCTCGCCGGTTTCCATTGCCCAGCTCGCGGCATAGCCGAAGCCTAAATATAGTATGACGCATACCAGAAAGCCGATGATGTGATGCTTGTTCACAAAATCGAATATCCTGAACACCACCCAGCCGATGATGTACGAGGCGACTCCGTACGCAAATGCGAGACTGTCGCGGTAGTGATACATTATCGACATCATCGCCAGCACTGTATACAGCAGCACCGGGTCGGCGAATGTCCTGAGCAGATACTTTCTGATACGCTTCTCGTTTTTTACAGTATCAGTCATTGTTTATACCATTTTGAAGTTATTGTCGCCGTCGAGGTACCACATCGGCATATCCGTGAGATTGCGGCTGTCGGAAGAGACTCCGATAAGGCTGACGTTTTCATCTTCCTTGACAGCCTTAGCCGCCTCAGCCACCTCCTCTGAGCAGTCAGTGGAAGCTATGACGCAGGCGCATACCGAACCGGCGTACATATGCAGGTCGATATGTCTGTCAGGAACGACTTTCAGTGCAAGCACCTTCAGCAGGAGCTGCTCGGGATATTCGGGGTTGTCGACGCTTTCAGCGACTACCTCACCGCCTGCACCGTAGTATATGAATGTGGAAGCTATGCCCTGACGCACGAACAGCGAAAGAAGTCCGAAAACAGACCTCAGCAGGCGTTCCTCGCGGACGATAGCGTCCGCAGGGTCAGCAGCGCTGCTCCTGTAGAGGTCGAGGACTATCATGGGCTGCACCGAAGCGACAGCCTCATCGAGCCTGACCATGAGCTTATCCTTCTTTGAGGAGAGCTTCCAGTTTACACGCTTGAGCGGGTCGCCGTGAACGTACTCGCGGTGCTCATAGCCCGGAGCCGTATTGGCTGAGAACAGCATCGCGGTATCGTTGTCCTCGTCGTCGTCACTTGTGAGAACGACGTCGGCGATAGCGCGGAAGAGCTGTGAAGTTGACTTGATGTTCGGGATATCGGGGATAACTCCGACGCTTATGGGCTGAGGGAGCGCTGTTTTGAGAGAAGCCTTCAGGAATCCCAGAAAGCCGCATGAGTAAACGTATCCGAGCGATATCTCGCCGTTTCCGCCTACAAGAGCATCGACATCGAATTCAAAGGACTTTTTGTCCTTGCCGGCGAGTGAAAGCCTGTACACCTTGTCTATCGGCGCAAAGCACTCGCTTGCCCGTGGAGCTATCTCAATGATGCCGAGCGGGAAGCGTCCCGTTTTCTCGACAGTTACCCTTACCCTTAGCCGGCTTCCCTTCTTGACGTAGCCGTCGCAGTCGAAGCTGACCTTCACTCTGCCGCGCGAGTACATCACGAAAAAGAACGACACAAGCGGCGAGAAAAGCATGAACGCGATGAGTATAACGCCCATTTCGCCGTCGATGTAGAAGGTGAAGATGTAAAGCAGGAAGGCTACCGCAAGGATAGCGACGATGCTTTTGAGGTTATCGCCGAAGTCAGAGCCGAACAGGGTGAATGTCTTTTGCTTGTTCTTGTTTCCCATATGGTTCACATTGCCGGTACGGGAGCGCTTGAGATGACGCTTCTGATGTAAGCCTCGCCGGTGCCGAATTCGCTCTTGCCCTGCGGCGAGAGGATAATGCGGTGCGCGAGAACAGGTACAGCGGCGCTCTTGACGTCCTCGGGAGTAACGAAATCGCGCTCGTAGATGAAGGCGAAAGCCTTTGCCGCCTTGTAGAGTGCAATGCTTCCGCGCGGGCTGATTCCGAGGGTGGCATTTCTGTCGTTTCGGGTCGAGCCGACGAGTTCAACGATGTACTTCTTGACCTTTTCGTCAACTCTGACATTTCTTACCTCGCCCTGTAAAGCGATGATGTCGTCAACGGTCATTGCGGGCTCGGTTATATTATTGATGGGGTTGTACATCTCGGTGCGCTCGAGGATAAGCATTTCCTCCTCGGCGACGGGATATCCCATTGACAATTTCATGAAAAAGCGGTCCATCTGCGCTTCCGGCAGGTGGAACGTGCCGTAGGTCTCGACGGGGTTCTGCGTAGCCATTACGAGGAAGGGCTGCGGGAGCTTGTGAGTTTCGCCGTCGAGGGATATCTGTCTCTCCTCCATAGCCTCGAGAAGAGCCGACTGCACCTTCGGCGAGGCACGGTTTATCTCGTCCGCGAGCAGGAAATTGCACATAACAGCGCCCTCGCGGTACTGGAAATCTCCCGAT
>DEDQ01000025.1:1529-4687 GCA_002350065.1 Ruminococcus flavefaciens | reverse complement strand
ATTATAGTTTATTATAACATATTTAGGGGTATTGTTTCAAGGGGTATATATACAAATATCGCACCCGCTATTTGTACGTAATATACAAATAAACAAGTGCGATCATGTTGAAAACTTTTGCAAAATGTTAGAAAAAGCGTTTTTCGCAGGGCTTTACTTCTGCTCGACGGCAGATACGATCATGGCTGCCAGACAATTCTGTAGGGGCTGATGCCCACATTAGCCCGCAAGTTTTCCTATTGGCGGGGCGATGTAGGCATCGCCCCCTACACGGTTTTACGATGGACCAACATTCTGTAGGAGCGGATATTATCCGCCCGTGCTGTTTCGATCATGTTGCCGGCTCAATACTCGTTTTTGCGGTTGAGGAAATGGCGGATAACGATGATACTGTCAATGATACCGAAAATGAGACAGCCGAATCCTATCGCAAGAACGGCAAAACAGCCTGCATTTATCTTCGTGTCCTGAGCTCTGTACTCAGCGAGCATGGCGGTGCTCAGACCGCATTCAGCCACAAAATCGTCGCGGTATTTGAGGTAGTCGTCCTCTTTCGACTGCTTCCAGAGCTTTCCCTCAAACTGTACAGCCTCGGGAATTTTATCGGTCTTGCCGTCGTCGTAGTCTATCCAGCCCTGAATATTCTTGTCGAGAGCAGCCTTCATCTCGTCGGTAGAAGCCGCTACAACGTAGAGGAAGCCGTCCGCCGAGGGCGATTCCTCGCCGTTTTCTATCTTGACAATCTCATCGCGTGTGAGGTTTTCCACGAGGTAATAATCGGTCTCATGCTTCGAGCCGGGGATAATGCCTAAAAACTTCTGTTCCTCGGTCATAGTCGCGAAGCTTCCGAGCACGCAGCCTATCTCGCCCTTAGCGATAGCGACCTTGTTGAAGTCGCTCATCGGAGCCGTATTCAGGTCTACCGTAGTCTTTTTTATGTAGATGATGCTCTCCCTCGCGCCTGCGAAAATGAGCATGACGCCTATAAACAGCGAAACTATCGCCCATGTCACTTTTTTGAACATTGCTGTTCCCTCCATTTTAGCAATAAGACATTGCAAAAATGCCACAGCACCAAAATCCTCTGATGCCGTGGCAAAAGCTTTACTTTTTGATATTGTAGTTTTCCTCTATCCACTTGTTCATATCAGTCTCCTTGCCGCCTGTTGCGCAGTAGGAATAATATACAAGGATGATAGAAGCGTCTATTGAGTTTATTGTGCCGTCTCTGTTGAGGTCAGCAGCAGCGATAATGCCGTTTGCAGCGGTATCGTTGTATTTTTCAACATAGTTGAAGCTGAAAGTATACTGTCCATAGGAGGCAGCCTTTTCGTTAGCTCCTACAGCTACAGTGTACTTGCCCGGCTTGAGAATGAGATTATTCTTCTTGGTTATCCTGCTGTCCTTCA
The DNA here is from genome assembly GCA_002350065.1 of Ruminococcus flavefaciens. Lineage (GTDB taxonomy): Bacteria > Bacillota > Clostridia > Oscillospirales > Ruminococcaceae > Ruminococcus > Ruminococcus flavefaciens_N. Next base: position 3,278 of record DEDQ01000025.1, on the reverse strand, counting down.
CGTCATTTTTCTGGTAAATGCCGTGCTTGATGAGGTCGTCCTTATTATCGTAGAGAGCCCAGTCAACAGCATTTAAACCGCCGGCAAAATCGAATGTCACACTTCCCTCTTTTTCAAGATCGAATGTGTAATAGTCGATATCGTCATTCAGGGATATCTGAGCGTTGTACTTGGTTTCGAGCTCTATCTCAGCCGCATCGCCGATAGCGTTGTTGCTGCCGTCGCCGGGAACATTGAGGCTGCTTGAGTCAGCAGCTATCTTGAGGTCATACTTTGCGCGGTCACCGTTCGAGCCCCCATGCACGCAAAAGTAATAATCACCGGCAGTAAGATAGAATATAGCATTGATGTTTTTGGTATTTTTCAAAGTCTGCTCATATATCAGCGAATTATCATTTGTGCCGTCGTACATATATACGTGGCTCCAGAACATAGCGCTGTCTGCGCCGTAAGCAACACTTATCTTCGAAGGCTCAGAGAGAGTAAACTTGTACCAGTCGTCATCATCGTTTTCGGTGATAGCTCCGGATACGAGCTTGCCCAGTGTAATCTCATCAGACTGAAGCAGTGTATTGCCCGAAAGGTCGGTATCCACTGCTGATGCAGTGATGCCGCTGAACGGAACTGCCGATGCAGCAAGCACCGCAGAAAGAACCAACGCAGCGCTTTTTCTTATTCTCTTAAAATTCATCTCTTTTTCCTCTGATTCCTGAATTACGTCAATTACTTGATCATGTTAGCGATCTCGTCAGCGAAGTTCTCTTCCTTCTTCTCGATGCCCTCGCCGCGCTCGAAGCGAACAACGTCAACAACCTTGATAGAGCCGCCGAGCTTCTTAGCCTCTGCGTCAACATAGCCCTGAACACTGAGCTTGTCGTCCTTAACGAAAGCCTGCTCGAGGAGGCAGTTTTCGCTGTAGTACTTGCCAACCTTGCCCTCAACGATCTTTACGCGAACCTGCTCGGGCTTGTTAGCCATCTTAGGATCCTCAGCCATCTGAGCGAGCATGATCTCCTTCTCCTTCTCGATAACCTCAGCAGGAACCTGCTCGCGGCAGAGATAGGGAGCGTTAAGAGCAGCAGACTGCATAGCAACGTCCTTACCGATAGCAGCTACAGCGTCAGCAGAAAGGTCTGTGTCGAGCTTTACGAGAACGCCGATGCTGCCGCCGTTGTGGATATAAGAAGCGAGAACGCCTTCCATTCTTACGAAACGACGGATAACGATGTTCTCACGGATCTTCATGCCTGCGAGCTCAGTAAGAGCCTCGCCTACTGTACCTGTACCGCCGCTGATGGGGAGTTCCTTGAGAGCCTCAACGTCAGCAGGATTCTTTTCGATGATAGTATTAGCAACGTTAGCAACGAAGTTTCTGATATCGTCTGTGTTAGCAGCGAAGTCAGTCTCGGTGTTTACCTCGAGGAGAACGCCTGTGTTGCCGTTAACAACAGCAGCAACTACGCCCTCAGCAGCAGCTCTGCCGGACTTCTTAGCCTGTGTAGCGAGACCTTTTTCTCTGAGGTATTCGATAGCCTTGTCCATATCGCCGTCGTTAGCCTCGAGAGCCTTCTTGCAGTCCATCATGCCAACGCCGGTGGACTTCATGAGTTCCTTTATTTCTGCAACAGATACCTTACCCATTGTAATAACCTCCATTAATTAAATATAATAATTGTAGGGGACGGCGTCCTCGACGTCCCAAACATTCGGGTTGTCGGGGACGCCAACCCCTACGTTTCAATTCTTTAT
>DEDQ01000025.1:817-1440 GCA_002350065.1 Ruminococcus flavefaciens | reverse complement strand
TTATTCAGCGTCAGCCTCAGCAGCTTCCTCAGCGGGAGCCTCTGCCTGAGTATTGTCGCCGCCCTGTCTGCCTTCGATGATAGCGTTAGCAACTGTGCCGGCAATGAGCTTTACAGCGCGGATAGCGTCATCGTTGCCGGGGATAACGTAGTCTACCTCGTCAGGATCGCAGTTTGTATCTACGATAGCAACGATCGGGATATTGAGCTTCTTAGCCTCAGCTACAGCGATCTTTTCCTTGCGGGGGTCAACGATAAAGAGAGCTGCGGGAAGCTTCTTCATTGTCTTGATACCGCCGAGGAACTTCTCGAGCTTTTCTATTTCAAGATTGAGCTTAACAACTTCCTTCTTGGGGAGGAGGTTGAATGTGCCGTCCTCTTCCATTGTGTGGAGCTGCTCAAGTCTTCTGATACGTGTCTGGATCGTCTTGAAGTTTGTGAGCATACCGCCGAGCCAACGAGCATTTACATAGTGTGCGCCTGCGCGTGTAGCCTCTTCCTTAACGGAATCGCCAGCCTGCTTCTTTGTACCTACGAAGAGAACCTCGCCGCCCTCTGCTGAGAGGTCACGAACGAACATATAAGCTTCTTCAAGCTTCTTTACTGTCTTCTGAAGGTCGATGA
>DEDQ01000025.1:316-507 GCA_002350065.1 Ruminococcus flavefaciens | reverse complement strand
CCCTTTATTTTTGTAGAATATGTCAATTCATGGTGGTCAACGAGGACAATATCCGTACCGACGACCCTGACCGCGCTGCATGGTATCTCGGTATCATCGACGCCGGAAGCGCCGAAAATTCCCCTCCTGCCGTAGATGACGAGTCCCGTTACCCGCGAATCCGCCGTATCGAAGCGGATATCATCGACCGT
>DEDQ01000025.1:0-133 GCA_002350065.1 Ruminococcus flavefaciens | reverse complement strand
AGCGATGAGCGTCGCTGCGCCGGCACCGATCAATATCAGGTGAAGCGGGAAAGTATCGCCTGTAGCGGGTACTGCCGCGAGTAAGTTCTCCATATTTCTTCCTCCTGTAAAAGAATATTTAAGGCAACACCGC
>DEDQ01000085.1:73334-77614 GCA_002350065.1 Ruminococcus flavefaciens | reverse complement strand
GTGTGCATTCTGGAGGCTTTCAGCGCGTATATAAAAAATCTCCCTGAGAATTGCTCTCGGGGAGATTTTTTATATAGAAGTGTGGTTCGGGATTTCGATTATTCGCCTATCTCAGGAAGCTTGTCGATGAGCTTTGCATCGAGCTTCAGGATAGCAAGTGCGTCGAGAGGCGTTATGCCGTCTCCGGGATTATAGCAGTCTGCATTTTTGAGGTATGCCTTGTCGAGTGAATACTTATCCTTATTGCCGATGTACTGGAGGATAGCTGTAGCGTCAGCAACTGTAACATTGCCGTCGCCGTTTACCTCGCCGTACTGTACTTTTTCCGGAACAGTTGAAGTAGTTGTAGATGTGGTCGAAGTAGTTGTTGAAGATGAAGTTGTCTTTGTAGTAGTTGTTGTTACCTTGGGGACTTCGATTCCGTCAACGATTGAGAAGTAGCAGGGCTTAGCCTCGTAATCCTTTGTGAAAAGGAGCGGGTCTCTGTCGTTTCTCCAGCTCTGGTCGTCGGTAGTACCCCATACGACAACTGCCGAGATATAGTCCTTGTATTCAACGATAGCGTCGAAGATGTCGCTGTAGTAGTCTGCCTGAAGGTCGTACTTCTTACCGTTTACAGTAGCGTCGAACTCTGTTATCTGGATATCAAGACCGGTCTTGCTGAATTTTTCAAGAGCCTGTCTGTACTGTCCGACACTCGGATAAGGTGTAGGCTCTCCGTTGTTTGTAACGTTGAGGTGTGACTGCATACCGATACCGTCGATGTAGTGACCGTCAGCGTTTATCTCCTCTGTGAGCTTTACGATAGCGTCCTTCTTGTCCATGTATTCGTTGAAGTCGTTGTAGTAGAGCTTAGTTCCCTCGGGAGCATATCTCTTTGCATATTCAAATGCAGGCTTAATGAAGGAGTTGTCGCCGAATATCTTTACCCACGGCGAAGCCTCGTAGTTATTCGCAGCAGAGGGGAAACCGGGCTCTCTGGGAGCGCCTCCGTCTGTAAAGCACTCGTTTACAACGTCCCATGCGTAGAAGTCAACATCGGGATATTCCTTCTTTACAGCGGCGAAAACGTTCTTTATATAGTTTTCCATGCGCTTGAGCATCTTCTCTTTTGAAACCCACTCGCCGTCGGGGTCATAGTTTTCCTTGAAGAACCAGAGAGGGGTCTGCTGATGCCATACGAGAACGTGACCTCTTACAGAGAGGTTGTTATCGCGTGCGAAATCAAGGATAGGACGAGCTGCTGCAAGGCTTACCTGCGGGTCAGTATCGTCTCCGTCTGCTGCGAGAGCAAGGCAGGCGTTCTTATCGAGGACGGAATCGGGCTTGAGCTCGTTTCCGGCTGTGATACTGTTGAAGTGGTGGAGCACAAGGTCCTTAGTGGACTGCGGAGCTATCTCTCCTACAGTTGTAGCTGTTCCGAACTTGAACATATCGGCGTAAACGTCCTTCAGACCTGTGAGGGACTTATCGAGCTTGTTAGGAGCAAGAGTTATCGTGAAATCGTCAACGCAGAGGTCATTAGCCTCGCCTGTGGTCTCAATGTAGAGTGAAACGTCCTTCTCGTCAGTGCCGAATGAGAAGCTTGCTGTGAGCTCGATGTAGTCGCCCTGTGAGACTCCCTTAACAAGGTTTGTATACTGGGGCTCGTCCGAGCCGCCGGGAGTGTGCTGGAGGGAAACGCAGACTGTATTGTACCATGCAGCCTTTACCTTAGCCGATACAACGTATTTAACATTCGGCTCGAGGAGTCCGCTGACTGCGAGCGAGGGACCGTTCCAGCTCTGGTCACGTCCGGAAACAGACATTACCTTGCTTCCGCTGGGAGCGTCTTTATCTTCGATAGCCTTGATAACTGAGGTATCATTGTCGCCGCGCTTGGAGAACTTGGAAACGTCGCCGTCCTCGAAATCGGTAGCGTAAACGACTTCAGCCGTATCAGCGGCTACAGCCTGCGGGAGGACTGTCGGCAGCGATGAGAGGGCCATTGCTGCTGTGAGCACAGCCGCTGTGATTTTTGCGTGTGTGTGGTTCATTGTAGATCATCCCTTCTTGTATCCGCCGTATATTGCGGAGTACAGATATTATTATGTTATTATTGTATCACACGATTTTGCCTATGTCAATAATAGCCTATAAAAGACCGCAATTTTTGAACAGAATCGTAGAAAACGCGCAAAATCACGGAATATGGACAAGTTCCTGAACAAAAAAGACTCTCCGGAAACCGGAGAGCCTTGTGAAGGATCTTATTTGATAGGAAGATCAGTTGACTTGTACATTCCTGCGTCTACCTTCTGGATAGTGAGGGCGTCGTTAGGAGTGATACCGTCGCCGTTGCCGCTAACGTCAGCGTTAGCCTTCTGTGTATCATTGAAAGGATACTTGTCCTTGTTGCCGATGTACTGGAGGATAGCAACTGCGTCAGCTACTGAAACGTAATTGTCGAGGTTAGCATCGCCGTAGAGAGTAACCTTGCTCTGAGGACCCTGTGTAGTTGTTGTGGGCTGAGTTGTAGTTGATGTAGTTCTTGTAGTAGTTGATGTTGTGCGTGTAGTAGTTGTAGTAGGTCTTGTTGTAGTTGTTGTTACAGGGGGCTGAGAATTTCCGCCTGCTGTATAGACCTTGATAGAGTCGATAGTGAACTGACCGCAGTCGATCCACCAAACGCCGAACTTGAGATCGCCGCCTGAGTAAGCGAATATCTTAGCGTCAGAAGCTGAGGGCTCCCATGTAACAGTTGCGCTGTTGCCGCTGAGAGACTTTGTGAACTCTTCAGACATTGTCCAGTAGTCAGGAGACTGAGTTGTAGATGAACCGAATGCACCGACCCATGTACCGAGTGTCTTGCTTGAAGAAAGGTTGAACTCGATCTTTGTAGCGTACTCGCCGCTCTTGATGCCGAAGTCCTTCCAAGCGAAGCCGATCATCTTGTCGTCAGCGGGGAGCTTGGAGTAGTCTACTTCCTTCTTAACGTTTACAGTGTACTCGCCGTCCTTGTTTGAAGGAGGAGTTGACTGAGTTGTAGTAGTTGTTGCAGGGGGATTCCACGGGTTTGTAGTAGTTGTAGAAGTAACAACAGGGGGCTGAGTAGTAGTTGTAGTTACAGGGGGCTGAGTATTTCCGCCGCTGTAGATCTTTGTAACGCCGTTGATGGTGGTGTCGATAGAGCCTGTCTTGTAGAAGTGGTAGAGACCTGCTGCTGCGCCTACGAGACCAGCGTTATAGTCGATAGCAACCTCGTTGCAGACATAGTCAGCCATGTTATCGTGGTAAGAACCGTTTGCATCGCAGGGACCGCCTACGAGAGCACCGATGAGGGGCTTAGCGTTAGGACCGTAAGCTGCGAACGGGCTCATGTGGTCGCCGGAATCCTTCCAGCCGTCCATATTGAATTCGCCGTAGCCGTTGTAGCCGGAAGCTCCTCTGTGGTGAGCGTTCTTAGCACTGTTGCTTGCGAAGCCTGTTACAAAGCAGGTATTTGCGGGATTTGCGCCGAGGATATAATTCATCTGACCCTTAGCCCAGTTCTTGTAATCGCCAGCCTTGTGCGCTGTAGCGATAAGAGCTGTCATCTGCATAGAGCAGTTGATTCTTGCGCTGCCCCACTTATCGAGGAACATATAGTTGCTGCCCTGAGCCTTGCCGGAGATGTATCCGTTAGCGCCGCTCCAGTCGCCTGTTATCTCGCCGTAGAGGCAGTTAGCGCCAAGGTGAGTATCGTTCCAGCCGTGTACCCAGCCGACCTTGGGGAGGTTGCCCTTGAGGTCATTGAGGTATGTCTGGTTCTTTGTTGCGAGATAGAGCCAGCCGGCAGCCCATGCCTGCTCGTCAGCAGGTCCGTTGGATTTGTAGAATCCATCAGGACCGTATGTTGCAGCCTGATTGTACTGCTTTGAGAACTTGTAGAGAGCCTCAGCGTATGTAAGGTCTTCCTTGTTACCGAAGTTTACGTAGTTAGCAGCGAGAGCAGCTGAATACTCAGCAGCGATATCGCTTGCGCCGTTGCTTGTCCAGAACATCTTTCTGCTGCCCTGCTTCTCCGGAGGACCCCAGTAGCTGTGGTCTTCGTTACCGTCGCCCTTCTGATAGAGGAAGTTGGAAACGTTTCCGCCGCTGAGCTTTGTTGATCTCTTGAAGAAATCGCAGAAATGGTCTGTTATGACTTTGAGGTGGGCGTCCTGACCAGTTGAAGTGAATGCGTCAGAGAATTCGTGGTAAGCCCAGCCGAGGGTAGATGCTGTGTAACCCTGAGGGAGACCGAACATAGCGTGGTCGCC
>DEDQ01000085.1:72610-73266 GCA_002350065.1 Ruminococcus flavefaciens | reverse complement strand
CGCCCTTTGAGGTGTCACCGCACATATTTGCGTCATAAAAATAGAGGGAATACTGAAGGAGACGAGCGTAGTTATCGTTGTCAGCAGCATTTGCCGTGAGAGAGGGAGCAACTGCTGAGAAAGAGCTTGCTGCCGAAGCAACAGCCATTACGCCGCCGAGGATCATAGATGTAAGCTTTTTTGCTTTTGTATGCATACTTTCACACTTCTTTCTAAGTAATCGGGGGTTTAGCCTATAATATGCCATAACCTATTATACATATTTTTTTGGAGAATTAGTTACATACCGATTACAAAATAGTTACAATAACGTTACAAATCAACGGTTTTTTGAAGATTCTACTTATTGACTATAAAATACAAATCCTATTTGTATAGATTCACTATGATAATACAGGATTTTATGAACAAATCATTTCTGAAACAAAACATTTCTGAATAAAATTGCGATTAAAAATGCAATAAATTACCGGTGTACGAGCTTAATTCTTGTACACCGGTAACAAAATCATAGTTTGATTTTTGTACGAATTGTGGAAAATCAGTTGTCAGTCGATCGTGACTTCAACAGTGATAGGAAGATCGCTCTCCTTGATAATGCCTGCGTCTATCTTGAGGATAGTAAGAGCGTCTGTACCTGTGATGCCGTCGCCGGG
>DEDQ01000085.1:68882-72579 GCA_002350065.1 Ruminococcus flavefaciens | reverse complement strand
CCTATGTGCTGGAGGATAGCAACTGCATCAGCTACGGTAACGTTTCCGTCGAGGTTGGCATCGCCGTACTTTATCTCTTGACCGTTGGAAGTAAGCTCTACCTTGACATCGGCAGTGCCGTTGACGATGCTGAATTTTATGTTTGTCTGTGATGGCATCTTATAACCGGCGGGAATATCTCTGAGATTGAGTTCCCAGTACTGAGCTGCCTTGAAATCCTCAACTGAGAGATCGTGCCAGTTAACATCAATAACGTCTGTCTTGTCGCTTGAAACGTAATTTTCAGTTCCGAAGTGAGCGCCCCACTCGCCGTAGCCTGTTATCTGGTATTCAACACCGGGGATATTCTTGCCTGTATCCTTATCAACGATATCAACGTTTACGATAGCCTTTGCGCGTTCAGCTGTGGTGGTTGTGGTAGTAGTGGTTTCAGTTGTAGTTGCTGAAGTTGTGGTTGTTGTCTGAACCACAGGGTTGTCGTACTGGATAGCTCTGTCAACGCCGTTGGGAGTTGCGTCAACCTTACCGGCCTTGTAGATGCTGTAAAGTCCGGCAGCCGCAGCAACGAGGGTTGCGTTGTAGTCGATACCTACCTCAGAGGAGGTGATGTCGTTGAGCTCGTCCTTGAACTGGAAGTTTGCGTCCTGGAAGCCGCCCTCGAGAGCACCTGTGAGGACGTGGCCACCCTTAGGACCGAATGTAGCGCCAGCCTGATTGTACTCGTCCCAGCCGCTGAGACCGGAAGCAGCCTCATGGTGAGGATACTTAGCCGACTGAGCGTTGAATCCTACAACTACGCAAACGCCCTTGGGGTTGTCGCCGAGTATCATGTTCATCTGTGACTGAGCCCATTCGGAGTAATCACCCTGCTTATACTTTGTAAGAAGCAGACCTGTGTACTGAGCGGCAGTGTTGTATCTTGCGGCGCCCCAGCTGTTGAGCAGGTACCACTGCTTCGGATTGGTGTATTTCTGCTTCGCATAGTTGGAAGCGATGCCGAAATCGCCGTTTATCTCGCCGTTGAGGATAGAAGCTCCGATTGATACCTTATCCCAGCAGTAGTCCCAGTTGGGGTTATTGCTCGAGTTGCCGGCGAAGTTTTTGAGAATGGTGTTGTACTTTTCCTCTTTGGTTGCAAGGTAGAGGAATCCTGCTGCAAAAGCCTTGTCGTCGTCGCAGCCTGCCGACTCGTAGAAAGGCGAAACGCCTTCGGTAGCGCAGGAATTTGACTTCTGAGCGAAATCGAACAGAGCCTTCGCGTATTTGAGGTCCTCCTCGTTGTGGAAGTTGAGGTAGTTCACCGCGAGAGCGGCTGCATACTCGGCAGCAACGTCAGCAGCGCCGTTGGAGGTCTTGAAAACCTTACGCGACGAGGAATCCTGCTTCTCGGGAGGTCCCCAGTACTGGTTGTGGTCCATGTTGCCGTCGCCTATCTGGTAAACGAGCTCGGTCACTGTATCACCGCTGAGGGTCGTGCTGTCCTTGAAGTATTTGCAGAAGTGGTCTGTCAGGAGCTTGAGATGTCCTGTCTGACCAAGTTCATCGAAAACGTCCTTGTATTCGTAATATGCCCAGCCGAGAGTAGTGCCTGAATATCCGGCGGTAATGCCGAATTTTACGTGGTCGCCGCAGTCGTGGAAGCCTCCGGGAACAGCGTCGTCAACGTGGCAGTTGCCTCGCCACGAGAAGCCGCTCTTCTTTTCAACCTCGCCGCCGCACATATTGCCGTCGTAAAGATACATTGAATACTGGAGCAGCTTTGCGTAGTTGTCGGTGTCATCGGCAGCGTTAGCGATAACAGCGGCATTCTGAGGCGCAAAGAGCCCTGTTGTCACGCAGGTAGCGGCTGCCGCAAAAGCGGTGAGCCCTGATGTGAGCCTGCGGATAAGTTTCTGGTTCTTCATTGTTACCATCCCTCTCATATTTTTTTGCACGGGCGGAGCTCCTGAGAGCTGCCTATACAATATTAGTATAACATATGCGGCGGGCTAAATGTTAACAAATTATGTACAAGCCGGCGAAAACGCATAATTTTGGCATTTGCGTTAAAAGCAGACGGCATAATTTGTGCATAACGCCGGAGCTTCGCGGAGGTTGCAATGCTGCTTTTATTATGATATAATACTAATATAAATAAATGAAGCTTTGCGACATACAAGAAGGTGAGACCATGCCAAGATTTTTTACAAATGAAATAGACGAGGGAAATATCACCCTCACCGGCAGCGATGCCCGTCACGTCGGACGCTCGTTGAGAATGCGTCCCGGCGAGCCGCTTACGGTCTGCTGCTGCGGTATCGACTACAACTGCGAGATATCGCGCATAACCGAGGATACGGTCTATCTTGACCTCGTTGAGAAGAAGCGCTGCGCCGCCGAGCCGGATATCGAAGTCACGCTGTTTCAGGCAGTCCCGAAGCTGGACAAGCTCGAATACATCATTCAGAAAAGCGTCGAGCTCGGAGTTTCGCGCATCGTGCCCGTCCTGACGAGGAGATGCATATCCCGTCCCGACGAAAAGGACTTCGCGAAGAAGCTCCCGCGGCTCAACAAGATAGCTGAGGAGGCGGCAAAGCAGTCCGGCAGGGGGATAATTCCCGAAGTTACACCGATAGTAAGCTGGAGAAATGCCGTAAGCATGATGAAAGAGCTCGATGTGACGGCTCTGCTCTACGAGGAAAAGGGCGGCTGCTCGTTTTCGGACATCGACTTTTCCGGAGTCCGCACAGCCGGGCTCGTCGTCGGCAGCGAGGGAGGCTTCGACAGCGAAGAAGTAGCTATGGCAAATGTCGACAGTATAAAACGCATCTGGCTCGGCAATCGTATACTGCGTTGTGAAACAGCACCAATAACAGCCCTTTCAATTTTGATGTTTTTAACAAATAATATGTAGGTAGTTGAATTTTCAGAAAAAGTATGTTATAATATATACAGCTTATCTGAACTGGTCGCAAGCAGTTCGGTAGCAACATCTAACTTGCGAAGAAAAGAGGAGTAAAAATGAATAAGATTTTAGTTGGAATTCTCGTAACAGGCGCTGCTGTTGCTGCTGGTTATGCTGCTGTAAAGCTTTTAAAGGGCAAGGATTCACAGCCTGATTATGATGATGATATTTATGATTATCCCGATCCGTACGATACAGACGAGAGCATTGATTTTGAGATAAACGATGATTCGGCTGTAAAGGATCTCGCTGAGGACGCTGCTGATAAGGCAGAGGACATCATCGACGACGTCAAGGACGCTGCAAGCGACGTTGCAGAGGATATAAAGGACGCTGCTGAGGATATCGCTGACGACTTCAAGTAATAATGACAAAAGAGGAGCTTAATGCTCCTCTTTACATTTTGTACAGATTTAAGCTCACAGTTTTGTGCATATATACAAAGTGAAAAATCATGCTTGACAACCGGCTCTGTTTTTGATATAATATAAAAGCTGTCGCGAAAAGAGATTTCCGAGGCGTAGCTCAGTTTGGTAGAGTGCTTGGTTTGGGACCAAGATGCCGCAGGTTCGAGTCCTGTCGCCTCGACCAAAAACAGCAGAAAAAATTTTTTGAGAAATTTCAAAAAAGTGCTTGACAAACGATTCCGTTTGTGGTATAATAATCAAGTCAGTTAAGCTGGTGTAGCTCAGTTGGTAGAGCAGCTGATTTGTAATCAGCAGGTCGGGGGTTCGAGTCCGTCCACCAGCTCCA
>DEDQ01000085.1:67996-68805 GCA_002350065.1 Ruminococcus flavefaciens | reverse complement strand
AAATCTGTTGCTTTTCAGCTTCGGTGGTCCGAATCCACCCTCTCCCACCAAGCCCCGAAAATATTCGGGGCTGTTTTTTTGAATTGACCTTGCATACCTGCAAGGGCTTTTTTATGTCGTGGAAAAAAGAGCTTTTGCACGAAATACTGCTGTTTTGTGCAATAAATGTAGGGGAGGTAACTATGCTTACAGTAAGAACTAGTCCCACACTTGAAAGCTACCGCAAATACTGGTGGAGCACTCCGCGCGCGATAATACTTCTTGTCAGTGCGCTCGGTATGACAGCATTTGAATTGGTTCAGCTCGCTCTTATGCTTCTGGTGTTCATACTCAAACATGAGGGACTTTTCTATATTTGCATTTCCCTGATCCTCGTTGCATTCGGCGCATTTTTGACAGCTTGGACATTCTATATGCCGCGAAAGCTTTTCAATATGTCACAGAAGCTCTGCAACGACGTCAACGAGACCCTCACATTCGGAGAGGACAGCTTCATCGCCGAGAATATCGGCTCTAAGATAAACGAAAAGGTAACGAATATGTATACTTCTGTCACGAAGGTGAAACACTCGAACGGCTGGTTCATCATAATGTGCGACAGGTACAGATTCTACGCTTTCAGAGAAAATGAAATGACCGAGGGCTCACCCGCTGAGCTGAGAGCGCTTCTGAGCTCAAAAACAGGAAAGATATAAGGATAAACGCTGTAAATGCCGGAAGCATGGGGCTTGCGGCTGAAAATAAATAGGAGAGATAAATATGATTAGAAACGATTTGAGAAACATCGCGATCATCGCCCACGTTGACCA
>DEDQ01000085.1:67121-67824 GCA_002350065.1 Ruminococcus flavefaciens | reverse complement strand
TTCGGCGGCGAGGTAGAGCGAGTTCTCGAAATGGTAGACGGCGTTCTCCTCCTTGTTGACGCAGCAGAGGGTCCTATGCCGCAGACACGTTTCGTACTTTCCAAGGCTCTTGAAATGGGTCACAAGATAATCGTAGTCGTAAACAAGATAGACCGTCCTGATGCACGTCTCGACGAGATAGGCGACGAAGTTCTCGAGCTCCTTCTTGACCTTGATGCAAACGATGAACAGCTCGAATCTCCCATACTCTTCTGCTCGGGAAGAAGCGGTACAGCTTCTCTCAGCCAGTACGAGGCAGGCACAGACCTCAAGCCCCTTTTCGATACTATCATCGACTACATCGAGCCTCCTAAGGGCGAAGAGGAAGAGCCGCTCCAGATGCTCATCTCCTCTATCGACTACAATGAATACGTAGGACGTATCGGCATCGGTCGTATCGTCCGCGGCAATATCAAGGTGAATCAGCAGGTAACAGTCTGCGATTATACCGGCGCAAAGAAGAATTACAATTCCAAGATAGTCTCACTTCTCCAGATACAGGGACTCAACCGAGTTCCCGTTCAGGAGGCTACAGTCGGCNNCGAGTTATGGACTCGAACGACATCGAGCGCGAAAGAGGTATCACTATCCTTGCGAAGAATACCTCCGTTATGTACAACGACATAAAGATAAACATCATTGACACTCCCGGACACGCTGACTT
>DEDQ01000085.1:62564-66743 GCA_002350065.1 Ruminococcus flavefaciens | reverse complement strand
AATGAATACGTAGGACGTATCGGTATCGGACGTATCGTCCGCGGCAATATCAAGGTAAATCAGCAGGTAACAGTCTGCGATTATACCGGCGCAAAGAAGAATTACAACTCCAAGATAGTCTCACTTCTCCAGATACAGGGACTCAACCGAGTTTCCGTTCAGGAGGCTACAGTCGGCGATATCGTATGGGTATCAGGTATCGAGGGCATAACCATCGGCGATACCATCTGCGCTACGGATACTCCCGAGCCGCTTCCCTTCGTAAAGATAAGCGAGCCGACCGTTGAGATGACATTCTCCGTAAACGACAGCCCCTTTGCAGGACGTGAGGGCAAGTTCGTTACATCGCGTCAGCTCCGCGAGAGACTTTTCCGCGAGCTGCTCAAGGACGTTTCTCTCCGCGTAGAGGAGACCGATTCCACAGATTCGTTCCGCGTTGCCGGCAGAGGCGAGATGCACCTCTCTATCCTCATCGAGAACATGAGACGTGAGGGCTATGAGCTTGCAGTTTCAACTCCGCACGTACTCTTCAAGCAAGACGAGACAACAGGTCAGAAGCTTGAACCTATCGAGCGCCTTGTTATCGACGTTCCCGAGGACTGCGTAGGCTCCGTTATGGAGAAAATGGGAAGCCGCAAGGGCGAGCTCGTTGCGATGCACCCGCAGGGAAGCCGTATGCGTATCGAGTTCCTTATTCCCGCAAGAGGACTTTTCGGCTACAAGAGCGAGTTCCTCACCGATACAAAGGGCGAGGGCATCATGAGCCACGTATTCGACGGCTACGAGCCTTACAAGGGCGATATCGAGCGCAGAAAGACAGGTTCGCTCGTTTCATTCGAGACAGGCGAGGCTGTAACATACGGTCTGTTCAACGCTCAGGAGCGCGGACAGCTCTTTATCCCCGCAGGTACTCCCGTATATGAGGGAATGATAGTCGGAGCTTCTCCCAAGACTGAGGACCTCGTTGTTAACGTCTGCAAGAAGAAGCACCTTACAAATACCCGTGCAAGCGGAAGCGACGACGCGCTTCGCCTTGTGCCTCACCGCATACTCAGCCTTGAGGACTGCCTTGAATTCCTCGCAGACGACGAGCTTCTTGAGGTAACACCTGAGAGCCTGCGTATCCGCAAGCGCATACTCAGCAATTCACAGCGCGCTAAAGTAAGAGCTAAAGGCTAATTAAAGTGACGGAACGTCGAGGCGGCGTTCCCTATAAATGTTACCGTTAATCATATCAATGATTGCTAACGTCGAGCGAAAGCAGACTTTGCCTTTTGTACAGAGTATGCCCGTGAGTTGGGGTGCAGGGGACATTGTTCCCTGCCGGATTCCAAAGGCAGAGCCTTTGGCGGGTCAAGGGCAGAGCCCTTGCAGAGTCCAGAGACAGCGTCTCTGGCAGGGTTCAGGGACAGCGTCNNCCCTGATAATATTCCCAATCTTTCACACAAACACCATACAGTTTGCATATTACGGAGATAACATTATGAAGAAGATCACATTGTTACCGCTGATACTTACACTTACCGCCGCAGCGGGCTGCGGAAATACAGTCGGCTCTGATTCCGGCAGCTCTGAAGCAGCATCTGCTCCGGCGACTACAGCTCCTGCTGTGACGACAGAAGCGGCGGCTGAAACTCAGCCTGCCGTGCAGGGCGAGGACAAGTTCGAGTTCGAGCTCCACGACGGCTGTGCCGTTGTGACTAAATACACCGGAAATTCGGCAGATGTTACAGTTCCGGACGAATATGAGGGAGCTCCTGTCACCGAGATAGGCTTCTACGCATTTGAGGCTGAATTCGACATCGCCTCGGTAACTCTCCCCGAAACAGTAACACTCATTGGCGAGGGTGCCTTCATGGACTGCTCGTCGCTTACGTCAATAAACATACCGGCGGCAGTAACAGGTATCGACAGAGGCGCATTCGTCGGCTGCTCAAAGCTTGGAAAGCTCGATATTCCCGAAAGCGTGGGATATATCCGCGAGGAGGCTTTCACAGGCTGCGGCTCTATGAAGACTCTGAACATCATGAATCCCGACATTGCATACGAAAACTGGGGGCTCGAGGAGCTCACAGGCGTTACGGTATACGCTCCCGACGGCTCGGCTGTTCTTGATTGGGCTTCCGAGCGTGGGATAGCAAATGACATTCTCTGATAACTTGCCGAAAGGGGACAGTGATATGAAAATGAGGATTTTTGCAGCTGCGGCTGCGATTATATGTGCTGTTTCATGCGTTTCGTGCAAGAGCGGCAAGGAGGCTTCGCTCTCGGTCAGCGAGAACAGCATTCCCGAATCCGGCGTAGGCGAGCTCATCACTCCCGAGGAGGGCAGCGCCGAGTATAACCTCGGTCAGTACCGCATGAGCAGCAGCGGAGTCAAGCTCTACTACGACGAGGAAGAAGTCCCACAGGAGGTAGTGCTCGCGCTTGAATCATACTTCCTGAGCTTTCAGAACAACGATTTTGAAAGCTACAAGGCTTCGCTTTTTCCAGATTATGCCGAGAGATACGAGAAGTTCCTGCAAGATGAATATAACTATCAGCTCGACAGCTCGTTCGCGCTCAGCCGTGAGAAGCTCAGCAATATAATCAAAAACGAGCACGCAGAGCACGCTGAGCATGATACTTCTTCTGCAACGGAAAGCGAGTCCTCGGGCGAGTTTAAGATAACGCGCATAAAGGTGCAGCGTCCCGACCTTTCGGGAAATCAGGAACCGGAGGCACTTATGCCGGCGGAAGAGACGACTGAGGCGACAACTCAGTCTATGGAAGAGCTCGAAAAGCAGGCATTTTCCTATTTTAACGAGATATTCGGTCTGGATTACTATGAATTCGTCAAGAAAAACTCCGACGACCTTGAGTACCTTAATTTCTACATATATGCAAGCGATGAGGACGGCGAAGAATACCCCCTCGTCGGCGATATAGATATCGTTTTTGCTGTCAAGGACGGCAAGTATTACACCTTTGGCTAAAAAGGAGATGTTTCAAATGAGAAGACTTTTCACAGCGGCGGCAGCTTTCATGCTCGCGTGTGCGATGACAGCCGGAATGGCTTCATGCGGCGATAAGGAAAAAAGCGAGAGCAGCGTATCCGGAAACACGCTCGTCGGCGGTCAGAAGCCTACGAATATGAGCAACGAGGACTATCAGAAAGCCTATGTTGCCGGAGCTGACCTTCTGCCCGCGAAAGACAGCAACGTTACGATACAGATAAGCTATGACAATTCCTTCTGGAACGACGAGACCGGCTATGAGGAGCTCTATCTCGTTGACCGCTATATCGACGCTCTGAACAAGGCTGACGTCAAGACGATAGCTGAATGCTACTATCCGGGATATCTCGAGTCAGTCTGCGAGGACAATGACAAGTACGCAAATCCCGAGGCGTTCATCAAGGACTACTATTCAAACCTCGCGGAGAAGCTCTGTGAAGGCTTTTCTATCAATTTCATCGAGGTATCGAACTGTCAGCTCGCAGGCGACCTCGATGCTGATTCAAGATTTGCGACCCGCGATGAAACGCTGAAAAAGGCTTTCGGCGACGATTTCACATCGAAGATAAGCGACCGCAAGCTGCTTACTATCGGTAATTATACCTATTTTGGCAACGCTGATAACAAGTATCTCACCGAGCTTACGAACGTTATCCCCGAGGGAATACAGTTCTGCGTGTATGAGATAGACGGCAAGCCCTATATTTTCTGATTTGCAGAGAGCGATGCTCAATGCAAAAGCACTTGACAAGTGAAGAACATCGTGATATAATTATTATGAACACGAAGGAAATGTGTGCATGATTGCACCAAAGACGAAAACCCCGAGAGTGGCAGCTCTCGGGGTTTTTCATGGGCTATTTGTCGGCATTGTGACTGTTTAGCCACTTGCTCACAAAGTCGCCGACTAAGCGAGCCGCAACAGCCATTACGAAGGAAATTATGTAGTGCATGATATACACCTCCTTCCTGACGGAAGAAGCCGACAATATGAGTATACCATAAACCGACATTTTAAGTCAAGCAAAGCACCGAATAAGCGAGGCGTGATATAGAAGTATATCACGCCCTCTAAATGAATAAAGAAGAAAGAAAAGTGAATAGTGAATAATAATGGTATCGCCTTGCGGCGATAATTTTTAAATCTATCCGCGAAGCGGATACAATAATTATTATTTCTTCA
>DEDQ01000085.1:62311-62527 GCA_002350065.1 Ruminococcus flavefaciens | reverse complement strand
GCGTGGCTTTTTGTTTTATATCTGAGTTGAATAGTTGGGAGCTTCCTTAGTGATATAGATATCGTGGGGGTGGCTCTCCTTGAGGCCTGCGCCTGTGATGCGGATAAACTGAGCCTTCTCGTGGAGAGTGGGGATATCAGGACAGCCGCAGTAGCCCATACCTGAACGGATACCGCCGACAAGCTGGAAGATAGTGTCGGCAACGGGACCCTTGAA
>DEDQ01000085.1:49365-62246 GCA_002350065.1 Ruminococcus flavefaciens | reverse complement strand
CCAAGGCTTCCCATTCCGCGGTAAACCTTGAACTGACGGCCCTGATAAATCTCAGTCTCGCCGGGAGCTTCCGCACAGCCTGCGAGAAGTGAGCCGAGCATTACAACGTTTGCGCCGGCTGCAAGAGCCTTAACGATATCGCCTGAGTACTTGATACCGCCGTCAGCGATAACAGGCACGCCGTACTTCTGAGCTACGCAGGCAACATCGTAAACGGCTGTTATCTGCGGAACGCCGATACCTGCAACAACTCGTGTGGTGCAGATAGAGCCGGGACCGATGCCGACCTTTACGCAGTCAGCGCCAGCCTTGATGAGGTCTTCAGCAGCCTCAGCGGTAGCGATATTTCCGGCAATAACGGGTGTATCGGGGAATGCCTCCTTGACCATTGAGAGACATTTGAGAATGTTTGCGCTGTGTCCGTGAGCGGAATCGAGCACCAGAACGTCAGCCTGAGCCTCGATGAGAGCCTTGGCTCTGTCGAGCACGTTAGCTGTAACGCCGATAGCTGCGCCGCAGAGGAGTCTGCCCTTGCTGTCGCGGGCGGAATTAGGATACTGAACCGACTTTTCGATGTCCTTGATAGTGATGAGACCCTTGAGGTAGCCGCCCTCGTCAACGATGGGGAGCTTTTCAATCTTGTGGGCACGGAGGATATCCTGAGCCTGAGCGAGAGTAGTTCCAACGGGAGCTGTGATGAGGTTATTCTTTGTCATTACCTCTGATATCTTAGCGTTGAAGTCAGTGAGGAAACGCATATCGCGGTTGGTGATGATGCCAAC
Organism: Ruminococcus flavefaciens; assembly: GCA_002350065.1. Taxonomy (GTDB): domain Bacteria; phylum Bacillota; class Clostridia; order Oscillospirales; family Ruminococcaceae; genus Ruminococcus; species Ruminococcus flavefaciens_N. The sequence goes on along the minus strand of DEDQ01000085.1, from coordinate 61,464 downwards.
GAGCTTGCCGCTGCCGTCAACTATCGGAACGCCTGAGATCCTGAATTTACCCATAAGCTCGTCCGCGTCAGCAACGATATGGTCTTCTGTGAGCGAGAAGGGATCAACGATAACGCCGTTTTCAGAGCGCTTTACCTTGTCAACTTCCTCTGCCTGCTGTTCGATAGTCATATTCTTGTGTATGATACCGATTCCACCTTCTCTCGCGATAGCGATAGCCATGCGTGAATCCGTAACGGTATCCATAGCGGCAGTCATGATAGGAGTATTGAGCCTGATGTTTTTGGTAAGATTTGTACCAAGCTTGATCATGTTAGGGGTAACGTCTGACTTTGCGGGGATAAGCAGTACATCGTCAAATGTAAGCCCCTCCTTCTGAAATTTGCTGTTCATGTCGGTCAGCATAATTATTTCCTCCTTCTTTACGTTTTAAAAACCTGAGTTTATTAACTAATATGATACCAATTTTTCGACGTTCTGTCAAGGGGTGCAGAAGCAAAATGAATATATAAAAATTATGTTTAAATATGCGAAAATATATGATATTTTGTAGTTATGCCGATGTTTCGGGCGATTCAGCCTCTTCGCCCGATGTTGCAAGCCGTGAATACTCGGAAAGTATCGCTGAGGCGTCCTTGGAATCGATGTTTGAATCGCCGTTCATATCTCCGACGATTTTTTGTCTGGGAGTGAATGTTCGCTCGGCGCCGGTCGAAGCGCGTGCATACTCGGACAGAACATCGGATGCGTCCGAAGCATCGACCTTTCCGTTATTGTTTACATCTCCGACCTTATAATTCCCCATGTCGATGAAATCGACTCCGACGGACAGTGCATACGCCTCGGCGCAGCCGCCTTTCACACCTGTCATAAGGAAGTAGGGGCTTTTCACTATCTGACCCGTTCTTGCATCGGACTGCATACCGAGCGCATTTGCGCCTATTTCGGAAACGCTTTCGGGAATGGCGATAGTCAGCGTGGGACAGCCGAAAAATGCCTCCTCGCCGATAGTTTTGAGTCCGTTGGGAAGCTTCGCCTCAACGAGTGACGGACACGAATAGAAACAGCCGTCGGGGATAGCTGTTATAGAATTTCCGAGCGATACGGTCTTCAGGGAGGTGCAGCTCATAAAGGCTTCGCTCCCGATAGAGCGGACGGAATTGGGGATATATATCATGTTCAGCGAGAGACAGCCGGAAAATGCCGAATCACCTATCTTTTCGAGGCTTGAAGGGAGTATCACGCGGGTTATGGCTTCATTTTTGAAGAATGCCTTTTCAGCGATAGCTATGACCGGTGAGCCGCCGAGACTTGCAGGGATATCGATATCCTCCGCGGCATTGTTCGCTGAGATTATCTCCGCCTTGCCGCCGTTTATGCGGTATTCGTAGGTTATGCCGGCGATAGTCTCGGTCTGTGTGTCGGCTGCGGAAGCTGCAAACGGCACAGCCGATGATATCACTGCGGCTGAGAGCGCTGCCGCGAGGAGCTTTCTGTACATCATATCGTATCCTCACTGCGGACGATAACGCCGTTTATCATGACGAGCTGGGGCTCGCTCATGAGTCCGAGCGGGTCCTCGCCCTTTTTGTAGAGCTGGATATCGGCGTCCTTTTCGGGAGCAAGGCTGCCGATGTTTTCCTCGGCGCCGAGTATCTCTGCCGGAGCGGTGGTCAGCGCCCGCAGAGCGGTCTCGCGGTCGAGCCCTCCCTTTACAGCAGCCTGAGCTGATAGTGGGAGATACTGTATCGGAATGACCGTGTGGTCGGTGCAAATGGCTATCTTTACATTGTTTTCAGCGAGAACAGCCGCATTTTTGAGCTCAAGCCCGCGCATTTCGGGCTTGCAGCGGTCGCAGATTACGGGACCGCATATCACGGGGAGCTCCTCCTCTGCGATGATATCAGCTATCTTGTAGCCTTCTGTACCGTGGATAATTACTGCGTCAAGTGAAAATTCCTTTGCGAGACGCATAGCTGTGCAGATGTCGTCAGCGCGGTGGCAGTGGAAGAATGCCTTCTGCTTGCGGTCGAGCAGCGGGAGCAGGGCTTCACACTTTGCGTCGTACTCGGGCGGGTCGTAGTTTTCGTTGTCGGAGTAGTAGCTGTCCATATCATGCGCGTATCTGCGGGCTTTATACAGTCCCTCGCGGATAATGGCAGCGGTCGCCATACGTGTAACGGGAGTATCGTCCTTGTCGTTGTAGACGCGCTTGGGATTCTCGCCGAGCGCGAATTTGATGCCCGTATTGCGCACGAGCATATCGTCAACTCGTCTGCCGGCGGTCTTTATCACGCATATCTCGCCGCTGCAGGCATTTGCGCTTCCGGGACACGAAGCCGCCGCAGTTATACCGCGCATACGCGCTTCCTCGAAGCAGCGGTCGAACGGGTTTATGCCGTCGATAGCCCTCATCTGCGGAGTGAACGGGTCGGTGGATTCGTTGCAGTCGTCGCCCTCGAAATCGAGTCCGTCCTCGATGATGCCGAGGTGGGTGTGAGCGTCGATGAAGCCGGGGAGCAAAAGACCTCCCTTTGCGTCGATATCTCCGTCGGATACGGCGGCGGGAGCTCCGCTGCCGAGGGCTGATATCTTACCGTCAGCGACCTCTATCCAGCCGTTTGCGATAATTCCCTCATCGTCCATGGTGTATATTTCTGCATTGTATATTATCATGCTGTCAGAGCCGCCTTTCTATCGCATTTTTTTCACGTATTCCGCGATTTTTTCAGCCGTTTCCATAGGACTTCCGGAAGCGTCTATCTGTAGGGTCGAGTGAGCGAGATAAACTCCGCGTCTTGCGTTGAAGCGTCCGAGGAGCTCCTCCTTTGAGGAAAAAGCCGCAATTGGACGGTTGCTGTCGCCGCAAATACGCTCGTAGCAGGTCTCGAAATCGACGTCGAGGAAGATAACGGCTCCGGATTTAGACGCCGCTGCTGCGGTATCGGGATTCAGCATAGCTCCGCCGCCGCAGGCGACTACAGCCGGCTTGCCGCATACCGACTTTACGATGTCGGCTTCGACCTTCCGGAAGTATGGCTCGCCCTTTTGAGCGAATATATCAGGGATAGACATTTTCTGGTCGTCAACTATCATGTCGTCGGTATCGCAGAAAGTACAGCCGAGCTTTTTTGCCGCTATCTTTCCGACAGTTGTTTTTCCGCAGCCCATAAAGCCGCAAAGGAATACAGTCATGTTTTTCTCCTTATCATGTTTGTGCGGGCGGTCTTGATGCAGTCATCGACCGCCTGAATTGTTAGATGACCATTTATTTATTCATAGCGTTGACGTGTTCTTCAACGTCGAGGACTATCTTTGCGATGTCCTCCTGCGCGAATTTGCCGCCGTACCAGTATTCGTGAGCCTTTACAGCCTGATAAACGAGCATTGAAGCTCCGCCTACAGCAGTTTTGCCGAGGGCGCGTGCCTTCTTCATGAGCAGGGTCTCGGTCGGATTATAGATGACGTCGAAGAAGCTGCCGCAGTTTTCGATTATCTCGTCGGAAACTGCGCACGCCTCTGTTTTGGGATACATACCGACCGGAGTTGCGTTTATCAGCAGGTCAAACCTGCCTGAGAGCTCGTCAACAGTGCAGATGCGCACGGAAGCGTCCTTGCATTTGGCGATTATCTCAGCCATAACGAGCTGAGCGTTCTTGAAATCCTGAGGGATAACGGCAATAGTCAGCTCTGCACCGTGGAGGGCAGCCTCTATCGCTATCATTCTGCCTACACCGCCGCAGCCAATGAGGACTACATTGCCGCCGAGCGGAAGAGCCTCCGCCGAGCGCAGGAAGCCGTCGCAGTCGGTATTGTAGCCGACCATTTTTCCGCCGGAATTGCTTATGCAGTTGACGGAATTGTAGCGCAGAGCGCTCTCGCCGAGCTCGTCCGTGAAAGGGATAATGGCGGTCTTGTGGGGGATAGTTATGTTGAAGCCGCGAAGTCCGCGGAGCTCTTCTATACGCGAGGTGAGGTCAGCAGGGTCGATGTCTATGAGCTCGTAGCTGTAGTCGGAAATACCGCTCAGCTCAAAGAGCTTCTCGTGTATCAGCGGGGACATGGAATGTCCGAGGGGGTGTCCGATGAGTCCGTACTTATCCATAAATCTCAGCCGCCTTTTCAAGAGTTTCGAGGTTCTCGACGTTCTGAGCAGCAACGCCGGAGAGCGTCTTCTTCACGAGACCTGTGAGAGTTTTGCCGGGTCCGAATTCGAGGAAGATATCAGCTCCGGCAGCCTGCATAGCCGCAAGCTCAGAGGTGAAGCGTACAGGCGATACGATATGCTTTGCAAGAAGAGCCGGCATATCGCTGAAGTCGGTGAGCTCGCCGCCGGTGACGTTGGAGTAATACTTCACCTTGGGAGCGTTGAATGTGATGCTCTTTGCCGCCTCATAGAACTTGTCCGCAGCGGACTGCATGAGTTTGGAGTGGAAAGCTCCTGCAACATTGAGCTTTACAACTCTTGCCTTCATGCCTGCGAAAACCTCGCTTACCTCGTCGATACCCTCGGGAGTTCCCGCGATAACGGTCTGGGCAGGGGAGTTGTAATTAACGGCTGCAACGTAATTCTTTGCAGCAGCGCATACCTCCTCTATCTGCTCGGGAGCGAGCTTCATAACGGCAGCCATAGCGCCCTTGTTTTCGTGTGCAGCCTCGTCCATAGCCTCGGCTCTTGCCTTTATAAGACGGAAAACGTCCTCGGTGGAAACTACTCCGGAAACAGCCATAGCCGCATATTCGCCGAGCGAATGACCTGCTACGCCGTCGTAGCTGAACGGTGTGCCGTCCTTCTGTATGCAGCTTATCGCAGCCGAGAAGCATACGAGCGAGGTGAGCAGAACTGCGGGCTGAGCGTTGATAGTCTGTGCGAGCTCCTCGGGAGCGCTCTCGAAGCAGACCTTACGCATATCCCTGCCGAGAATATCAGAAGCGATATCGTAGAGCTCTCCAGTTTGGGGATAAGCTTCGAGGATATCTTTTCCCATTCCGGGATATTGCGAACCTTGTCCGGAAAATAGTGAAATTGTCATAATGCGTAACATCCTTTCTGTATGTAATACACAAATCATAGGCGATTTTTACCAAAATACAAAACGACACTTTGGTCAAAATGACGATATTTTATCTTTGGCACTCCAAAGAGTTAAAATATCGTTGCAAAAAAAGCGGAAATGATTTACAATATATATTGTATGCTGCTGATATTAGTAGCTGCAGCTGTGTACAATAATAATATAACATATATTTTGTTTTTTTACAACAGTTTTTTTATCCTTAAATAAAAAGGAGACGGCATATGGGCATAAAGATACTGGGAATGGGCTGCTACCTTCCCGAACAGAAACTCACAAACGATGATTTCACACGATTCGTTGATACGAATGACGAGTGGATACGCACCCGCACCGGCATCACTGAAAGACGCATGGCTGGCTGGGAGCCTACATGGTATATGGGCAAGGAGGCTGCTCTTAAAGCGATAGAGAAAGCCGGAATTGCTCCGGAGGATATCGGACTTGTAGTCGCTGCAAGCGCTACGAGCGATTTCCATACTCCGACTATATCATGCATAATACAGAACGAGACAGGCGCAGTGAATGCGGCTGCATTTGACGTTAATGCGGCTTGTTCGGGATTTGTCTATGCTCTTGATACGGCAAGACGCTTCCTCGAGACTGACAAGAGCATGAAATATGTCCTCGTAGTCGCTGCGGAGGCGCTTTCGCGATTCATCGATTTTGAGGACCGCTCTTCGTGCATTCTCTTCGGCGACGGAGCTGCTGCCGCAGTTATCGAACGCAGCGATGCTCTCTATACCTCGCATCTCGGAGCCGACGGAAGCGGTTCACACCTCCTTTATGCAAGATGCGTGAATGTTGCGGAGGAGGTAAAGGTCGAGAGCGATTTCGACGACGGCTTCCCTGAAAAACGGCTTCACAAGCTCTATCAGAACGGCAAGGAGGTCTATAAATTCGCTACAAAGGCGCTGCCTAAGGCGTTTACCCTTGCTGCGGAAAAAGCCGGTATAACTCCCGCGGACATCGACTGGTTCGTGCCTCATCAGGCAAATGTAAGGATAATAGAGACCGCCGCGAAGAATCTCGGCGTTCCTATGGATAAATTCATCATCACACTCGACCACTATGGAAATACATCAAGTGCTTCTATCCCGCTCGCACTCTGTGAGGCTATCGACAAAGGCACGATAAAGAGAGGTCAGAAGCTGGCTCTCATCGGATTCGGCGCGGGACTGACATACGCAGGCGCTATTTTTGAATACTGATAAGGAGAACAACAACTATGAAAACAAGGATAACTGAGCTTTTAGGCTGTGAATACCCCATTATTCAGGGCGGTATGGCATGGGTAGCCGAGCATACTCTCGCATCTGCCGTATCGAATGCCGGCGGAATCGGTCTTATCGCAGGCGGAAACGCTCCTATCGACTACCTTCGCGACCAGATACGCAAGTGCAAGGAAAAGACAGATAAGCCCTTCGGCGTGAATATAATGCTCATGAGCCCCAACGCTGACGACCTCGCTCAGCTCTGTATCGACGAGGGCGTAAAGGTAGTTACTACCGGAGCAGGCAATCCCGGAAAGTTCATTCCCGCATGGAAGGAAGCCGGCATCAAGGTAATACCGGTCGTTCCGTCAGTAGCTCTCGCAAAGCGCATGGAGCGCGCAGGCGCTGACGCTGTTGTAGCCGAGGGAACTGAGTCCGGCGGTCATATCGGCGAGAACACGACTATGTGTCTTGTTCCGCAGGTAGTTGACGCACTTGAGATACCTGTTATCGCCGCAGGCGGAATCGCTGACGGCAGAGGTATGGCAGCAGCATTCATGCTCGGTGCTGAGGGCGTTCAGATAGGCACACGCTTCCTTGCTTCCGAAGAGTGCCAGATACACCCGACATTCAAGGAGCTCGTCATCAAGGCGAAGGACACCGACAGCGTCGTTACCGGAAGATATACAGGTCACCCCTGCCGCAATGTCAAGACCAAATTCGCAAAGAAGCTCGCAAACGGCGAAAAGGACGGCACACTCTCTCCTGAGGAGTTCGAGAACCTCACAGTAGGAGCTCTCCGCCGCGCAGTTGTTGACGGCGACCTCGAGAGCGGTTCCTTCCTCTGCGGAGCTATCGCAGGCATGATAAACGAAGTAAAGCCCTGCAAGGACATAGTTGAGGAAATTATGGCAGGCGCTGAGAAGCTTCTTGCAAGATAATTACAATTGTAACGTGACAGATTACATTTTACCGATTGGATTTTTTCTGTCGGTGTGATAACATAAATAACGGATATGAGATACCAAAGGCAGAGCCTTTGGCAGGAGTCTGAGGACTGCTTCCTCAGAAGCAATACAATATCGGAGGGATATATTATGGTAACAGCAATCATAACCGGCGCTTCTCAGGGTATTGGCGCCTGCATCGCAAAAAGACTCGCAAAGGACGGCTTCGACGTAGCTATCAACCACTATCCCAGTGACGGAGACAAGGAAAAGGCTCTCGCAGTTGCAGAAGAGTGCCGTGCATTCGGTGTAAAGGCAGAGTGCTATGCGGCTGACGTTTCAAAATATGACCAGTGCGAGGAAATGGTGAACACTATCAAGGCTGATTTCGGAACTATCGACGCTCTCGTAAACAATGCCGGAATCACCAAGGATACGCTCCTTGCCCGCATGACAGAGGATATCTACGACGCTGTTATCGCTGTAAACCAGAAGAGCGTTTACAACATGATGAAGCTCGTATGCAATGTTATGGGCAAGCAGAGAAGCGGCAAGATAGTAAACGTTTCATCTGTAGCAGGTCTCTACGGAAACCCCGGACAGGTCAACTATTCCGCTTCAAAGGCGGCTATCATCGGCATGACCAAGTCTGTTGCCAAGGAATACGGCAAGAGAAATATCACCTGCAACGCAGTTGCTCCCGGACTTATCCGCACACCCATGACCGATGTCCTCTCCGACGAGCTCAAGGCAAAAATGCTCGAGGCAGTAGCTCTCAAGCGCTACGGCGAGCCTGAGGAGATAGCTTCGGTAGTTTCGTTCCTCGTATCCGAGAATGCAAGCTACATAACCGGTCAGGTGATAGAGATATCCGGCGGACTTTCAATGTGATAAAATTTTTGATGGCTGTCGGGGACGCTTACCGTTTGTAGGGGACGGCGTCCTCGATGTCCCAAACTAATGGCTCTTAATTTAAAGATATAGAATATGAAAGGATAGTATATGAGCAGAAGAGTAGTAATTACCGGCATGGGAGCTGTAACTCCCCTCGGTACAGGAGTAGAAAAATTCTGGGAAGGCGTAAAGGCAAACAAGATAGGCTTCTCGTTTATTGATAAATTTGATACTGAGCGTACAGGCATTAAGATAGCCGGAATAGTACGCGATTTTGACGAGACTGAGTATTACGGCGTTGAGGGCTGCTTCGACAAAAAGGAAGCAAAGCGCATGGACCGGTTCACAAAATACGCAGTCGTAGCCGCTCATGAGGCAATGACAGACGCGGGAACTGATTTCTCCGACCTCGACCCGTACAGAGCAGGTGTTATCGTCGGCTCGGGAATAGGCGGAATCGACCTCACACTCAGCGAGTACGGCAAGTATCTTGAAAAGGGACCCGGCAGAGTTTCCCCGTTCTATATCCCTATGATGATAAGCAATATGGCAGCGGGAACTATCTCGATGAAGACCGGCTTCCGCGGAGCTAATTTCGACGTAACTACAGCCTGCTGCACAGCGACTCACGCTATCGGCGAGGCTTTCCGCAAGATAAAGGACGGCTACCTCGATGCGGCTATCGCCGGAGGTACCGAGAGCACGAACGTCGAGTTCACATATGCAGGCTTTTCAAATATGAAGGCGCTCACCAAGAGCGACGACCTCTCACGTGCTTCTATCCCGTTTGACAAGGAGAGAAACGGCTTCGTCCTCGGCGAGGGAAGCGGTATCGTTATCCTTGAGGAGTACGAGCACGCAAAGGCTCGCGGAGCTAAGATATATGCCGAGGTTGCCGGCTACGGTGCTACCTGCGACGGATATCACATGACCTCACCCATGCCTACAGGCGAGGCTGCCGGAATGGGCATGACTCTCGCAATGCAGGAAGCAGGTCTCAAGCCTGCTGACGTTGACTACATCAACGCTCACGGAACATCTACAGGTCTCAACGACAAGTACGAGACTGCCGCTATCAAGCTTGCATTCGGTGATGAAGCTCACAACGTAAAGATAAACTCCACAAAGTCGATGACGGGACATCTTCTCGGCGCGGCAGGCGGAATCGAAGCTATCATCTGTGCAAAGTCGATAGAAGAGGGCTTTATCCACGCAACAGTAGGATATAAGGTGCCCGACGAGGAATGCGACCTCGACTACTGCGTAAACGGCAATATCGAGCAGGAGGTACGCGCAGCACTGTCCAACTCGCTCGGATTCGGCGGACACAACGCTACTCTCTGCTTCAAAAAAGTAACTGAATAAGGAGAAATACAATGAAACAGATATTAGGTATCGCTGACCTTGAAACTATCAGCAAGCTCGCTGACATAGTGAATGAAAAGGAGCTCTCCGAAATAACGATAACTGCAAACGAGCAGACTATCACCATAAAGGGCAAGAAGGCAATGCCCGTACCTCCGCCTCCGATAATGGGAGCACCGGTATTCCCGGCAGGAGCTCCCGCACCGGCAGCACCGGCTGCTCCCGAGGCTCCGGCTCCGGCAGTTGATGATGCAAACGGCGGAAACATCGTAAAATCGCCTATAGTGGGAACATACTACCGTTCGCCCTCACCTGACAAGCCGCCTTTCGTCAAGGTCGGCGACAAGGTAAAGAAAGGCGACGTTATCATGATAATCGAGTCCATGAAGCTCATGAACGAGGTGCAGTCCGAATTTGACGGCGTTGTAGAGCGCATACTCGTCTCGGACGGTCAGGCTGTTGAATTTGACCAGCCTATCATGATAATCAAATGAAGCCCTCAGAGCTGAAATACATCACGCAGGAGATAATCGACAAGGGCGGCATCAACGTGACGTCGCCGGAAATGCTCGATGAAGCCCGCAGATATAATATGGACGCAGTCAAAAATGCAGCTGCGCGCCACAGGCTGAATACCCTTATGGGGCTGCTGATATTTCTTCAGATACCGGCGCTGCTCCTGTCGGTGTGCTTAAAGCTGACATCTATGACGATAGGGGATTTTTTCAACTATTCATTCAGCAGAAGAGAGGTGATTGGTCCCATAACGACCTATGCCCGTCTCGGAGCGTTCATTATCGGACTTCTTGCCTATCTCGGACTTTTCATATACTATATTATATGGAAAGGGCAGCGCGGCTCAAAGATGATGTTCCTGTGCTCGTTTCCGGCAATGGCGACAACGCTTCTGGGAGTCGGCATTGCTATAATCAACGTAATAGTTGCTATCATAAATGAAAAGTACGACGAAAAGCTCTCGCAGGAAGCCGGATATCCCGGATTCGTGCGGCTGAACGTCACAACGATAGAAAGCGACGCCTCAAGCGTCCATGACCTCACCTATGACAGCATAAAGGAGCGTGCAAAGCGGCTCCGTCCGCGTGATGACGATCAGTTTCTCTCATGAGGAGGTATGCTTATGAAGATAGAAGACCTCAAATATATAACTCCGATAGATATAAATGCGGCCCACCTCAACGTAACCTCAGCCGAGATGTACGAGGAGGCTAAGAACTTCAACCAGCATATGTACGATATGCAGAGGAAGCGCCACCGCTTCAACCTTGATATGATGGGCATCATAGTGTTCAATATCATCGTGTTTGCGGTCGGCTGCGGCACGGCGATATGCTCGTATACGTCGCTGATGTTTTATCTGACCGGCGGCAGGGGATTTATCGGCGGAAACGTGCATATAGCGGTAATACCGGCTGTGGTATATGCGATAGCGTTTGTTTACATAATTCTGATACGCAAGGTCTACGACTGGCGCGTGATACTTGCATTCAGCTTTGTGCCGATGTTCACGAGCTATGCGTTCATACCTCTTGCGATAGGAAACGTTCTCATAATCCGCAATGCGAAGCAGATAGACGATGAGATAAAGGGCGAACCCGGCTATCCCGGATTTGCCGAGCTTGTGCTTTCGTATATCCGCGATGAGGAAAATGCGGAAGAGGGCAGTATGAACGGATACAGCGACAGCGAAAAGTCCGACGACCTCGAAAGTGAGCGCAAGGAGAATCCCTTCGACAAATACCGCACCCGCTATCAGGACGGCGGAGGTCTGCTAAAAGACAACGACATAAGCAGCGTAATAAATGATAATGATTGAAAAATATGCAAGGAGAAAACAATGGCTGATATACTTATGAACAAAGAGCAGATAATGGAAATTATCCCTCACCGCGACCCATTCCTTCTCATAGACGAGATAGTAGATATGGAGGTCGGCGTAAAGATACACGCACGCAAATACATCAAGGAGGACGACTTCTGGTTCAAGGGACACTTCCCGGGCTATCCGGTAACTCCGGGCGTTCTCATGGTAGAGATGCTCGCTCAGGCGGGAGCGGTTTGTATGCTCTCAAAGCCTGAATTCAAGGGCAAAATAGGACTTTTCGGCGGCATCGACAAGGCTAAGTTCCGCAGACAGGTAGTTCCCGGAGATGTTCTCGACCTCGAGGTAGAGATGATAAAGCAGAGAGGTCCTATCGGAACAGGCAAGGCACTTGCTTCTGTAGGCGGAGAAAGGGCTGTTTCCTGCGAGATAACCTTCATTGTAACTGACGGAGACAAGAACGATTAATTGTAGGGGCTGACGTTCTCTACCATTCAAAAGGAGATACATTATAAAATGTTCAAAAAAATACTCATCGCCAACAGAGGCGAGATAGCGGTACGTATCATAAGAGCCTGCCGCGAGCTCGGAGTGCGCTGCGTTGCGGTATATTCCACCGCCGACAGGACTTCTCTCCACGCTCAGATAGCTGACGAGGCGGTCTGCATAGGTCCTCCCGCGACCAAGGACAGCTACCTCAACATGAATGCGATAATACAGGCGGCTCTGAATACCGGAGCAGAGGCTATACACCCGGGCTTCGG